>JBATHQ010000032.1:0-6459 GCA_049667005.1 Psychromonas sp. | reverse complement strand
GGATTATGGCGTTAGGAGAGAGTACGCAAAGCAGACTCACTCTGATAAAAAATGATGGTACTGTACTGGCTGACTCGGAGCAATCACCAGACAAGATGGATAATCATTCGGATCGCCAGGAAATTATTGAGGCGCGTCAACAGGACGTTGCAACAGCGACTCGATTTAGTCATACGGTGGAACAGCAAATGATCTATCTTGCGCTGACAGTGACTAATGATCAAAAAGCAATCGGCTTTGTGCGAGTGGCACTGCCGCTAACAACCATTGATAAAAAACTAACTCAATTACGCACAGCGGTATTATTAAGTGCACTTATTGCTGCACTTGTCGCTTTAATCTTGGGTTATTATTTTGTTAAACGTTTTTCGACTCCGTTAATCAAGCTCACAGAGGTCGCTGACGCCATCTCCAAAGGCGATTACCGTAAGCGCATCATTACTCGAAAAAAAGATGAGATGGGTTTATTGGCTGAAGCATTCAACAGAATGACACAAAGCTATCAAAAACGCCTTTCCGAGATTGAAACTGAGCGAAACCGCTTAGCGATGATCTTCACCGGCATGGTTGAAGGGGTCATTTATGTTGATGAGCAGCAACAGATCATTCATATCAATCAGGCTGCCGCGCATATGCTCAATATGTCGACAATTACCTGCCTTAAGCAGGCCTTAGCCGAGCAGATAAAAATAACGGAAATCACTTCAGCAGTGCAGGCTGCCATTGCCCAGCAAGGTGTCGTCAAAACACAGATGCAGCGCCAGGTTAATAACAAAGAGACAGAGGTAATTGATATCTACGCAGCGTCCCTTAATAATGATCAAGATGAGTCCATTGGGGCGGTGGTAGTGCTCAATGATATTTCCGAGCTTGCTTACCTGGAGCGGGTGCGACGTGATTTTGTGGCCAATGCATCGCATGAGCTAAAAACCCCTATTACGGTGATTCGCGGGCTCTCGGAAACGATTTTAGATGATCCGCAAATGCCTGCTGAAATACGTAATCGTTTTATTACCAACATCAACACACAGAGTATCCGCCTTACTTCATTAGTCACCGACTTAATGAGTATCTCTCGTCTGGAAGCAAACCAGAATACCCCCGTATTTGCAGCAGTCGATCTCAACCGCAGTATCAAGCAAGCTATCAAAAATGCCGGCAGCTGTGCCGACGATAAAAGCATCTCTATTTCCAAACAGTTGCCCGACGATAAAGCAATCATCAGCGGCGATCAACAGGAGATAAATCAGCTTATCGATAACCTGCTTTCCAACGCGATCAGATACACACCAGTACAGGGCAATATTAATATCAGCTTAGTCAAACAGAATGGTGAAGCAATAATGACAGTAAAAGATACGGGAATTGGCATCAGCTTAAAGCACCAGAAACGCATCTTTGAGCGTTTCTACCGTGTTGACAAGGCGCGCACTCGCGAGTTAGGTGGAACGGGGTTAGGCTTATCTATTGTTAAGAATATTGCCGAAAAACACCATGGTCAGGTGACAGTAAATAGCACTGAAGGCCATGGCAGTACCTTTACTGTTTCACTACCGCTTATGTACCAAGCAACGCGATCCTGATCTGCTTTATCCCAAAGGAACTAAAAAGGTGCTCAATCTAGCTTGTTAAAATCAACTCTAACTGTATTGTGAGTGTGATGCAGAACGTCTCTTTACCACTGTCGTAGCCAGTTAAAGCTGTTCAAGATTGTTCCATACGATTTTGTGAAGTGAGAACAACTATTCTCCAGCAACTCACGTCTTGTTAGTGCAGATTTTCCCCGTGCAATACTTGCTCACGTCATTAATTCCTTTGGTATTACTTATCTAAGATAAAGACGATTGTAATAATTGTTTAATATACCTGTCATCAAACTGTCACAATTAACTCCCATCATACACACATCCAAACAAGGAGTTCGAAATGAAAAAAATACTTTTAAGTTCA
Source organism: Psychromonas sp. (assembly GCA_049667005.1). GTDB lineage: Bacteria > Pseudomonadota > Gammaproteobacteria > Enterobacterales > Psychromonadaceae > Psychromonas. The sequence continues at coordinate 4,509 of JBATHQ010000032.1, read as the reverse complement.
TTAGCTTTAACTTTCACTTTATCTTCACTTCCGACAACGGCAGTCGCAGCCAGTCGGGATATGATAAATATAGTTGGTTCTTCCACTGTTTACCCTTTTTCAACGGTGGTTGCGGAGCGTTACGGAAAAAAAACATCATTCAAAACACCTAAAATAGAATCAACAGGCACAGGCGGTGGTATGAAACTGTTTTGTGCAGGCAATGGCATTGATACCCCGGATATGTCAAATGCATCACGCAGAATGAAAAAAAGTGAATTTGATATATGTGCTGAAAACGGTGTAACGGATATCACTGAAGTATTGCTCGGCTATGACGGTATTGTTATCGCGAACTCCAAATCTGCAGAGCAGATGAAACTTAGCCGTAAAGATCTCTTTTTAGCTCTGGCAAATAAAGTCCCTGCAACTGATGGCAGTGATACACTGATCAAGAACCCTTACAAAACGTGGAAAGATGTTAACCCCACTTTACCTGCAGTGAAAATTGAAGTATTAGGTCCACCTCCAACTTCCGGTACGCGCGATGCCTTTGTAGAACTGGTCATGGAAGAAGGCTGTCAGGAATTTGCTTCGATTAAAGCCCTTAAAGACAGCGATTCAAACAAATTCAAAGAAGTTTGTCATTCTGTACGTGAAGATCATGCTTATATCGAAGCCGGTGAGAATGACAATTTGATTATTCAGAAACTGGTGGCGAATCCAAAAGCCATGGGCATATTCGGCTTTAGTTTCCTTGAACAAAATGAAGATAAAATCCAGGGGTCATTTATTGAGGGCTCAGAGCCTTCTTTCGAAACAATTTCTGATGGTAGCTATTCGGTATCCCGCCCGCTTTATTTTTATGTTAAAAACTCTCACGTAAACAACGTACCAGGCATCATGGAGTTTTTAGATGAATTTACCAGTGAATCGGCAATGGGTGAAGATGGCTATTTAGCTGACAAAGGGCTAATTCCATTGGCAACTGATAAATTAGTAGAAATACGTAAAAGCGTATTGGGACTTGAAAAGTTAGCCCTTTAAGTCAGGCTGATTTTTCATTCATAACACTGACCAAGGTAGCCTGAATTTCAGGCTACCTTTTCATCTTTAAGGCCTATTATGACCTCGAGCACATTAATCTTTATAATAGCGATACTGACACTGCTCAGCTATTGGTATGGCATGCAACGCTCCATCAGAGTTGCAGGTGGTACCCAAAAAATTAAACATATGCATTCTCTGCCGCAGCAGTTTGGCTTATTAACGGCTTTTTGCTGTGGCTTACCCGCGCTATTTTTATTACTGCTATGGGGAATATTTGAACCCATTGTGATTAAGTCATTTGTCGTCAGCCAACTACCGGATGCAGTACAAAGCCTGAATAAGGCCGACCTCGGTTTATACCTTAACGATATCTATATAATGGCAGAAGCACCGATCATTAATATCGTAAGTGACAATACAAACCAGCAGATCGCTCTCTATTTACAACAGTTAACCCAAAAAGCCAGTTATTTAAAAGCAGCTTTAATCTTAATCGGTGCATTAGCAGGGGTGATATTAGTCGTCAGCCGTTTTAAGGTGGACTACTCTGCCCGTAATTTTTCCGAACGCATTATTAAATTTCTATTTTTAGGCTGTTCAATTGTCGCCATTTTTACCACTCTGGGTATCATAATGTCGGTGATATTTGAATCATTGCAATTTTTTAAATCTGTTTCATCTCTGGATTTTTTATTTGGCACTAAGTGGAGCCCGCAAATAGCGATGCGCAGCGATCAGGTCGCAGCCTCAGGCGCCTTTGGCGCTGTACCTTTGTTTGCCGGCACTCTGTTAATCACCATCATCGCAATGTTAATTGCCGCTCCGGTCGGGTTGATGACCGCCATTTATTTATCACAATACGCCAGTTCTAGATTACGTACCTACGCTAAACCTATGCTGGAAATACTTGCGGGGATACCAACCGTGGTGTACGGCTTTTTTGCGGCGTTAACCGTTGCGCCTTTCATCCGCGATATTGGAGGAGCCTTAGGGTTAACCGTGGCATCAGAAAGCGCATTAGCGGCAGGTATTGTGATGGGGGTTATGATTATTCCATTTGTTTCCTCTCTTTCAGACGATGCCATCAATGCGGTTCCTATCGCGCTCAAAGAGGGTTCATTAGCGATGGGGGCTACCGAGTCTGAAACCATCAAAAAAGTACTTCTGCCCGCAGCGCTACCCGGTATAGTGGGAGCTATGTTACTGGCTATTTCACGCGCCATTGGCGAAACCATGATAGTGGTTATGGCTGCCGGCATGGCAGCTAATTTAACGGCCAATCCATTAAACTCAGTTACCACGGTCACGGTGCAAATTGTAACCTTACTAACCGGCGATCAAGAGTTTGACAGTCCTAAAACATTAGCGGCATTCGCGTTAGGATTAATGTTATTTGTTACTACTTTAGCATTAAATATTATTGCCTTAAAAGTGGTCAGAAAATATCGGGAACAATATGAATAAGCACACTAATACTGAAATCATTACGCAGAGTTTAAAAAAACGTCACCGCAAGGAGACGCGTTTCCGTATCGCGGGTAAACTTGCCATCGCCTTCGGCTTTTTGATGGTATTTATATTACTAACTGATATTGGTGGAAAAGCGCTTCCGGCTTTTCACCAACATTGGGTAAAGATCGAACTGCAATATAATACCCAGTGGTTGTCCGTTGACGCTTCTGATGCTGATCAGGAAACGCTGAATGCGGGCGATTATCGCAGTGTTCTCAAAAACTCTCTGTATGAAATGTTTCCTGAAGCTTCAGGGCGCAAAGATAAACGCGAACTCTTACAATTACTGAGCTCCAATAGTGAGTTTAGAATAAGAGATCAACTACTCGCTGATCCGGCTTTATTAGGACAGACGGTGTCGATGTGGGTATTAGCCGATGATGATGTTGATACCTATTATAAAAGTCAATTTAGTCCGGGAAAAGCAAGCGGTCGTATCAGTGCTAAGCAAGCGCTTTGGCTGGATAAACTGGATCAGCAAGGAGCAATTGAAAGTCGTTTTAATCTGCAGTTTTTTAGCAATGGCGATTCACGTGAACCAGAACTGGCAGGTATAAGAGGAGCACTAACCGGCACCATTTTAACGATGTTGGTAACCCTGGTGATCTCCTTCCCTATCGGTGTCGCTGCAGCGTTATATCTGGAGGAGTTTGCGCCTAAAAACCGCTGGACAGATATTATTGAAGTTAACATCAACAACCTGGCTGCCGTGCCATCAATTGTTTTCGGCCTGTTAGGTTTAGCGGTACTGATTAATCTATTTGGTATACCACGTTCAGTCCCCTTAATCGGTGGTATTGTGCTGAGTTTAATGACCTTACCGACGATTATTATCGCTAGCCGGGCATCCATCAAAGCGGTTCCTAACTCGCTTCGTGAAGCAGCGATTGGCATTGGAGCGTCAGAGATGCAGGTCGCTTTGGGGCATGTTCTGCCGGTTGCCATGCCGGGTATTATGACAGGCGCGATTATTGGATTAGCGCAGGCATTAGGTGAAACAGCCCCGCTATTAATGATCGGTATGATCGCCTTTATTGTTGATATCCCGGGAGGCATCACAGATCCCGCAACGGTAATGCCGGTACAAATATTTTTATGGGCAGACAGCCCTGAATATGCTTTTTTAGCTAAAACCTCTGCAGCCATATTAGTGCTTTTAGTATTTTTATTTGTGATGAACTTTTCAGCAACGTTATTGCGTAAAAAGTTTGAGAGATCGGGCCTTTAATGGCAAATTTTTATAGATTAGGTACGGGTGAATAATGAGTAAATTAACTAAATCGATAACTGATGGTATGGATATTGAAAAAACAGTCGGCAATATTTTTGCTGACGACGCTAAAATGTCAATGCGTAATGTCAATGTATTTTATAACGACAAACAGGCAATAAAAAATGTCAGTTTAGATCTGGCACGTAACCAGGTCACTGCGCTGATCGGCCCTTCAGGTTGCGGTAAATCAACTTTTTTACGCTGTTTAAACCGCATGAATGACACTATCGATATCTGCCGGGTAGAAGGCAGTTTCTTACTTGATGGTGATGATATTTATCACAAAAAAATGGATCCGGTACTATTACGAGCACGCGTAGGCATGGTATTTCAAAAACCAAACCCCTTTCCAAAATCTATTTTTGAAAATGTCGCCTACGGCCCGAGAATCCATGGCCTGGTAACTCACAAAGATGAACTCGAAGAGATTGTCGTCAACAGTTTACAAAGAGCCGGGTTATTTGAAGAAGTTAAAGACCGCTTAAATGCTCCTGGAACAGGTTTGTCGGGTGGCCAACAGCAACGTTTGTGTATTGCCAGAACGATAGCGGTCAGCCCGGAAGTGATTTTAATGGATGAACCAGCTTCAGCATTGGATCCTATCGCTACCGCGGTGATTGAAGAGCTGATTGACGAACTGAAAGAAAAATACACTATTGCTATCGTCACCCACTCAATGCAGCAGGCCGCACGTA
>JBATHQ010000031.1:0-2236 GCA_049667005.1 Psychromonas sp. | reverse complement strand
GGGCAAGATTACGCCATTGCAGGCAGTGCTTTCAAAGCGTGTGCCCATGGCCGACGATATTACTGCAGAAGCTGATTCTGGTGGTCACACCGATAATCGTCCGTTTTTAACTTTATTGCCCTCTATTATCGCTCTACGTGATGAAATTCAGGAGAAATTTCATTTCTCTCCTTCTATACGCGTTGGCGCGGGTGGTGGGATTGGAACACCGCAAGCCGCATCAGCCGCTTTTAATATGGGCGCTGCTTATATTGTATTGGGCAGTGTCAATCAGGCCTGCATTGAGGCGGGCGCTTCAGAGCATACGCGTAAATTACTTGCCAGTGTCGAAATGGCCGATGTCACTATGGCGCCTGCAGCAGATATGTTTGAGATGGGTGTTAAACTGCAGGTAGTAAAACGTGGCTCTATGTTTGCCATGCGCGCTAATAAGCTCTATGAACTGTATATGGCTTACGATTCGATTGAGGCTATTCCCGCAGCTGAACGCGAAAAAATTGAGAAACAGATTTTTCGACAAAACTTAGATAACGTCTGGGCCGATACTATCGCGTTTTTCAATGCTCGGGATCCGGAGATGTTAGCGCGTGCGCAAAGTAACCCTAAGCGTAAAATGGCATTGATTTTCCGCTGGTATTTAGGGCTCTCTTCACGCTGGTCGAATATCGGTGAAGTAGGGCGGGAACTGGATTATCAAATCTGGTCAGGTCCAAGTTTAGGGGCTTTTAACAGCTGGGTGAAGGGCACTTATTTAGAAGATCATCAGCAGCGTAAAGCCGTTGATGTAGCCTTGCATCTGTTAAAGGGAGCTGCCTATCTGCAGCGTATTAACCAGCTTAAACTGCAGGGAGTTAAATTAGATCAAGGTTTGTCAGAATATCATGCGGGTTGAAAACTTTTAAAAATTCGTAAAAAAATCCAGTAAGGGTAAGTTGTGTCTATGCCACTTAAGCCACTTAAGCTTTGTTGCCAATAAGTGACTGTTGTTGAGGCAAAGCAGGTGAAACACAGCAAATTAATCTAAAATTGCAGTAATAACTCAGCACTTCAGCACCATTAAATGGCCTCGCCCAAAAGAGAGGCCAAACAATAATTCACCACAGAGAATACAGAGAAGGCAGAAAAAAATAACAGCCTAGATCTTATCCTTCTCGGTGCGTGCGTAGCATCTTTCCTGTCAGGACATTCGCAGAGGATATTTATGGTTAATTTGGATCAGTTCTGTAACTTTCAAATCCGTTCCATCAGCTTTGCTCTATTGATGATTTTATCAGGTTGTACCTCTACGACGGCGCAAACTTCGGTTACTTCTGAACAGCCGAACAGTATCTCAACCTATTTTGACTATAAGTTAATTTCACCACAAAATCATAGTATTACAATGCAGAATTTATTGTCTGATAGCGAAAAAGCTAACGTTGTGCTGGTGGGCGAGTGGCATGGCCACAGCGCTATTCATCGTTTTCAGACGGATTTACTGCATGCGATGGTTCAGCAGAACTCTAATTTAGCGCTTTCTATGGAGCAATTTACGCGCGACAGGCAAGCGGTAGTTGATCAATACTTAGCGGGTGAAATCGGTGAAACAACACTCATAAAAGAAGCGGATGCATGGCCTAACTACACAAGTGATTATCGTCCTTTAATTGAACTCGCTAAAGTAAATAAATTGGACGTGATTGCCGCGAATGCTCCCGCACAGATTGTCTCCTGCATCGCCAGAGAGGGGAGCGATTATATTAACAAACTGCCAAAAAAAGAAAGATCCTGGTTGGCTGAGACTATTTCTTTGCAGGATTCCGCCTACAAAAAGCGTTTTATCAAGGCCTCTGCACACCATGGGGATGCAGTACAAAACAGCAAACAATTCGCAGCTCAGGTAACCTGGGATGAAACCATGGCTGACAGTATTGTGCGTTATTTAAAACAGTACCCTGATAAGCGGGTGATGCATATAGCTGGAAAATTTCACGTGGAGGATGGCTTAGGGATTGCGTCGAGTATCCTTGCCAGAGCACCTCACTTGAAAATTGTGATAATAACCCCTGTCGATGTTGAGCAAAGGTTAGAACAAACGTCCGGAGATTATCGCTTACAGGTTCTGGGATTACCGCAGCAGTTTGTTAAAAATGGGAATATGCGGGCTTATTTTAAGGGACTTTCCGGGCGTAATAATCATTTACAATGTATTCAATAAAAAGATGGTGCGCGTATTGATAACGTTCTGAAGCTTTAG
>JBATHQ010000030.1:0-4817 GCA_049667005.1 Psychromonas sp. | reverse complement strand
CAATTTCACTAAATCCTGATTTAGCTCCTTTAAGCTTTTTGTTATTACTACAAACCGCTTTAAATGTAGTGACTGCTGCAAGCGTACCATTATCTGAAATAAGCGAGTTATAAGCCCGACCCGTTTCTTGCTGCTCTTGCTCAACCTGCGCCTTAATTGCTGGACGCATATTGATAAATTTACCATTTTCATCTTTGTAATTGCCATTGCGAAAACGCTCAACCGCAAGGTTATACGAGCGTCTGTACAAGGATAACGCATCAAAGTAAGCCGCTTTATTTTCCGGGTAGAATCGGATCTTTTTTGAGGCGATTATTTTTACGCCTTTCTGCTGATTGCTTACCATAGTGGCTGTTGCAAAATGAGGTAACGAAACCGATAAGCTCTGCTGTATCGAATGACTCAGAGGCTTGATTTTTGTCATCCAAGATCTCGATGCGTCCACCTGATAGTTCAATAAGCCATTTGATAAGCTCGAAGCCTGACCTTGCAAGACGGTCTTTTGTGGCAACCACAATGTGGACTGAATGGCCGAGCATTGCGGATTCCAAAATGGACTGCAATCCTTTTCGTTTAAAGTTGAAAGCACTGGCAACGTCACTGATAAACTCTGCGTCTGGGTATCGACTAAGGAGAATGTTTTGCTGTGTGTCGATACTCGACTTTTGCTTGCTTGAGCTAACTCTTGCATAGCAGACTCTCCTTTGTTGAGTTATAAAAATGCGATTGTGACCGCCTTCGGTTTGCTTCACTTTATCGTAAAAGCCACTTTCAATCTTTCGCCTAATTGTTTGGGTAGTAACGCCCTCAATCTTGGCGAGCTTTGTTGTGGAAACCCACATAGTTAAAAAACTTACCTGTTATTACATACAGTTTAATATAGCACCATTAACACGGGCACCCCATAAGAATATTGCGATTGTTGCATTTTATTTTAACTGCAAAATAAAAATAGCAAGCTATCGGGAGAGAAACCGGGCAGGTAGTTTCATTTAGCCAGCAGGATTAATGAGATAGCGACTTGGGTCGATATCAGTCGTGTATAATTTTCCGGTGTACGAGTTCGTTTTTTTCCAGCCAGGGCATGATATTACCCGCATCAATATGCAGATCCAGTTCACCATTTTGAACCGGTATTATCGCGATTCGTTCAATATCCAAACCTGCAACTGATATTTGTGATAAATCTATACAGTGACATACATTTGGACAACGATCACAGGATGTGCGGCATAACGTTTTTACATCACTTAAAGCAGCTTGTTTAAGATCACCTATCAGTCCCTTAAAGACCAAATCCCGATAACTTACAACAATTGTATTCGACGACATTGCAAAAAACTCCTAATAATCAGGCATGAAATAAATGTAATTTAAACGTAAAATATAACTCTCTTGATTAAATACGCAAATGACGACGATATCCATATTTATAAACAATTTAGTGATCCTTTATGATACAGATCGCTTTCTGAAAAAAAGATTAATGTCACTATTTTATTTTTCAAAACTACTAGCAATCAAGTAGTTATACTGATTTACTATGATCCATTAAAAACTAATAGTCGTAAAAGCATTTACACTTGACGAATACCTGTTTATCTATTTAATAATAACTAGTTAAAAACGAAGTAAGGAATTTCCATGAATTATATTGCAGTCCCATTAAGCGTTTTTTTTATCTTCGTCGCACCTCTGTGGTTATTTCTGCATTACCGTAGTAAGAAACAAACCAGCAAAGGTTTGTCTACAGCCGATCAGGAACGCTTACAGGCGCTTATAGCACGCACAGAAGAGATGCAGAAGCGCATCACCTCATTAGAATCTATTCTTGATAGCGAAGCGCCACAGTGGAGAGAAAAATGAACAAAAAACAACTCTATCGTGATCCTAAAAATGGCAAATTAGGGGGGGTCTGTGCCGGAATAGCTGAATATTTTGACATTGAAGTCTGGGTTATCAGATTATTGGTGGTGTCAGCGTTTTTATTCACAGCAGGATTTTTTGTGGTTATCACCTATGTTATTGCTTATTTCACGTTAAGTGAAATGCCGGAAAAACAACAATGGCAGCAAAGTATTTATAAAAAGCATAATGTGAAAAAGAAAGCATGGCAAAGCGGTGATTCTGCGCAAAAAATCATAGAAAACATCAGCACAGAGTTAGATCAAATGCAGCACGATATTGAAAAGTTAGAAGCCTACGTCACCTCATTTGATTATAAAATGAATCGCGAATTTACACATCATAAATAACCTTTAATAGCCTTAAACTATTCATAAAACGAAGGACAACCGGTTATCAGTAAAAAAATCGATAACCCCTCCGGCTTTCTCTTTGTAATGCATTGAAAGAAAAGAATAATTTAAATACAACTTGTTAAGCTATCTTTAACATATAGCATTGGTTAAAATGGATGCCTAATTTACATTAAAAGGCATTTTATGATTGCAAAACGTTTATGGAAAAATATTTTATCACTTTGTCTGCTATGCCAATTTGCAGTTTTTCCTTTTAATTCCGTGCTGGCTGATACTAAGCCGGTAAATATTTCAGAACTCAACCATTCTGACTTGATCATATCCATTTACAAGCAGTACCCGGACAAAAACTTTTGGTTAGAAGCTGCGCTTAGAGATGAATTTGAAAAACAGATATCCCTCCTTTATATGGCTGATATTAATGAGGATTTAAGTAACAGTTATCGGGCTTTAACCAAAGCATCAGAACTAAAAGACTGGTCAAACTACGAATTGCTCGCCTCGGATCTGCTGTTGTCTTATTTATCATATAACGAGCAATTAGCCGATAACGGCAGATCCTGGCTGCTCGGTGACTACATTAGTGAAAAGTTAAAAGCGCCATCAAAAGAATATGTTGATGCATTTTTTAACTTAGATTCAGATCAAGCAAGATTGTTGTACCTACAGACATTATCACCTATCTCTGAGCAACAAGTTCCACTCTATTTGAACCTCGTGCAATTCAACGAAGTGGCTAAGCAAAATAGCGCCCTGCAGCAAAATAACGAAAAGGTGATATTTACTGAAACGGTTAAAATAGGCGATACATTTCAGGAGAAAAACATTCTCCTCAATCGGTTACAAATAGCCAATGAAATAACAGCGCAACAGAAAGAGCAATTGGAGTTAGAAGACAATCAACTCTACAGTGAACAACTCGTCAAAATTATTAAATCATTCCAAATTCGTCACGGTTTAAAAGACGATGGCATAATAGGCAGTAAAACCCGCTATTGGCTTAATATCAGTGGTCAGGAACGGATCAGATTAATGGCTTTAAATATTCTGAGACAGCCGTTATGGGGAGTAGATAAAAACACCAAAGTGGTGGTCAATATCCCAGGTTATAACATGCGCTATTTGGAAGCAGATCAAATGCTATTTGAAAGTAAAATCATAGCGGGTCAGGCCAAACGTAAAACCCCTATATTAACCGCCAAACTTGATTCAATTGTCTTTAACCCTACATGGAATGTCCCCACCTCCATAATGCGTAAAGATATTCTGCCAAAAACCTTATTAAATACCAATTACCTCAAAGAACACCGCTATGAAATTCTGGAAAGCTGGCAGAGTAATAGAGTGATAGACGTGTCGGAAATTGACTGGAGAAGAGTAACGCCTAACAATTTCCCTCATAGATTGCGACAAAAATCAGGGCCGGATAATGCCCTTGGTCTTTATAAATTTAACACGCCGAATAAAGATTCAATCTTTTTACACGACACACCGGCAAAACATCTATTTGCAAATGATAACCGCGCATATAGCTCGGGGTGCATACGTGTGCAAAAAGCGGAACAATTTGTGCTATTCTTAATGGACAGATCTGGTTATAAAGTTCAGGATTTCGAAACATATCATAACAGCAATAGCAACAGGTGGTTGTCGCTAAAAGAAAACATCCATGTTTATACCATTTATCAAACCGCTTGGGTTGACCAGTCCGGTTTAACCCAATTTCGAAATGATATCTATGATTATGACAAACCAAGAAAGAGAAATTTTTTATAAAAAATAATGTGCTTAAAAATCATTAAAAACCATCTATAGTTCAATAACTAAGCATTAAAAAGGATATTTTCGGCTGTTTTTAGCCTGTTTTGAAGTTGACTGTACTTAAAAAAATCAGTAGTTTATTTTACTTTGCTACCCTTTACTTACTTTTTTATTATTGAGACTTATGACAAAACCTGACTTAAACCGCCGAAAAGCCATTTTTACCGGCTTAGCAACGCTGGGTGCAGCCTGTATTCCGACTGTTTCATTTGCATCTATATTTAAAAATTCTCCCAGAGAGTTACACCTCAACAACCTGCATACGGGCGAAGAACTGCAGACCTGTTATTTTGACGGTAAAAATTATCAACGCGATGAAATGAAAAAAATCAACCATTTATGCCGGGATTTCCGTCAGAATGAAATAAAAAATATGGACAAACGTTTATTCGATCAGCTCGCTGCCATTCAGAAAATTATTGGTAGTAATAACCAAATTCACATTATTTCCGGTTATCGTTCACCAGCAACCAATAAAATGCTCAGAGCTAAATCAAGTGGCGTGGCGAAAAAGAGCATGCATATGCTTGGACAGGCCATTGATTTTCGTGTGGAAGGTGTACCATTAAGTGAAGTGAAAAAAGCGGCATTATCATTAAAAGCCGGCGGTGTAGGCTACTACCCTAGTAGCAATTTTATTCACATTGATACCGGTAATGTCCGCAGTTGGTCATAGTGTTACTTGCACCAGCCAGACACCTTTCCAGGCGCTGGCTGAAATCTGTAGCAAATTTA
>JBATHQ010000029.1:0-6666 GCA_049667005.1 Psychromonas sp. | reverse complement strand
ACATTGGGGACAAGTTGATTTTAGCGGAGAGGTGAAAATCATCTGTTTTGGTTCAATCCGGGCAATTATTGCGGATGCTATCATTCGTTTAATAGATAAAGGCATTAAGGTGTCACTGATCACGCTGCGCTTGCTTGCTCCGCTACCCGTTAAGGAGCTGCAGCGAGAACTGGCAGACGCCAGTGATGTTATTGTTGTCGAGCAGAATCATGGCGCACAATTATTCCATTACCTTGCCTCTTTGCTCTTTTATCAAGCCGGCTTTTCAAGCAGATTGCACTCCTATGCTAAACCCGGTCCGGTGCCGTTTACCAGTGCGGATATAGTATTGTTTATAGAACGAGTGATAGCTGAAAATAAACCCGCGGAGAAGACTGATGAGTAAAGAGAATCCACGCTTCTATAAATCGCAACAAAAACCAATTTGGTGCATCGGTTGCGGTGATCACAGTGTTTTAAATTCACTTAGCAAGGCGCTGGCGCAACTTGAATTAAGCCGAGAGCAGGTGGCGATTGTTTCCGGCATCGGTTGTTCATCCCGTTTACCGGCTTATACCTCCGTTTATGGTTTCCATGGCATTCATGGACGGGCATTGCCCATTGCCACTGGTTTAAAAACGGCTCGTCCTGAACTTACTGTGTTGGCGGTGAGTGGTGATGGCGACTGCTTTTCTATCGGCACTAACCACTTTATTCATGCCTGCCGGCGTAATGTTGATATGACCTTGATCGTAATGGATAACCATATTTACGGGATGACTAAAGGTCAAGTATCACCCACAACAGAAATTGGGAAACACGATACACTGTCGCCGCACACAACGGATATTCGCCCATTGCAGCCTTTGGCTTTAGGGTTAATATCCGGTGCGTCCTTTATTGCGCGGGCTTATTCCGGGGAGCCTAAACAATTAACCGATATTCTGGTAGCGGCCATTGAGCATCGCGGTTTTTCTTTTGTGCATGTGTTAACTGAATGCGTCACATACTGCCCAGAACAAAAAGAGTGGAAAAAATTAATACAGCCATTTGCTCCTTCTGTTGAGGCAAAGGATGATTACAACCATGCTAATCAAGTTATTGCGCAGGATAATGGTCTGCAAACGGGGGTGGTTTACCAACATCTACGTGCTGTTTGGCCAACCACTGTTGCGCCAGGTCCTGTTCAATCTGTGGATCAATTAATGCAGCAGTTTATCTTCAATCCGAGCGCAGTTACTGCTATCGGCAGTTAGATGCAGAGAGTTGATTTATCAACTGCAGAGACCGGCAACAGAAGCAGAGTGCTTATATTGATATCTCTTTGCTGTTTATTTTTGTAAACTGGCCAACAATCACAGCAAATAGACAGTCAGTTTCTTGTTGCCTTATTTTTACAGCATCTTTATTTTACCTTATACATAAGAGAACCTTAATGTTATTAGAATCTTATTACACTAAACGTGACAACATAATCCGTGTTTCTGCGTTACAAGCAAGCAACTTCGCAAAACAGCAATGTCACGATTTTAATCCTATTCATGATCCTGATAGTAAGCGTTTCTGTGTGCCGGGTGATCTGTTATTTTCATTAGCCTTGCATGAATACGGGGTGAGTGAATCGATGAGTTTTACTTTTACCAATATGGTTGGTGCAGATGTAGGTATCATTTTTCCTGAGGCTGAGGGGGATGATATTATTATCACCAATGAGCAGGGGAAAAGTGTATTGGAGATAAAAAAACAGGGTAATACCAGTTATGATCCGGTTTTAATCGAATCTTTAATTAAGAACTATGTGGTTTTTTCAGGACAAAATTTTCCGACTTTATTAATGCCTTTAATGAAAAAGCACAATGTAATGTTCAATCCTGCACGCCCGTTGGTGATGTATAACAGCATGAGCTTTGAATTTGATAATTTATCTCTGGATAACCCTGTCGATGTTAAATTGGCCGATAGTTACTTTGAAGTGGAGCCTAAGCGTGCTAATAACTTTCTGCATTTCGATATTGCTGATGGTGAACGGGCGATTGGTCGCGGCATCAAAAAATTAGTGGTTGCGGGTTTGAAACCCTATGAACATGATGTTATTACCGCGTTCTCCGAGGCTTATGAAGCCCGCCGTGCAGCCTTTTAATGTTTTTAGGCGTTAGTGAATTAAGCAGAGACTTGTGGAAAAAAGCTATATTTAAATCTTGTTGATGGCAACATATCACTACGCAAAACTTGTGCGGGTTATCAGGGGGGAGCCATGGTTGAGCAAACTTGCTTTATTACACTGCTATCTATTGAATTGATGATCCCGCATGCCCAGTCGCTTAAGGATAAAAGACAGCAGATACGCGGACTAAAGGAGCGAATACGCAGTCGCTTTAATGCATCGGTTGCTGAAGTCGGGTATCTGGATAAATGGCAGCGCTCGGTGCTGGCCGTCTGTCTGGTGGGGAATGATAAACGTTTGCTGATTGCAAGTGCCACCAAGATTCGCGTGCTCTGCGAAGAAGCCGCTGATTTATCGATTCTGAACATTGAACAGGAATGGCTATAATAGCAATCCCAATAAGTGATCTAAATGTCCAAAATTCTAATAACTGACCATTGCTCAATCAAGCGCCTTGTGCTTGGAAATTTATCCTCGCTGAAATTTGATCACTTACTTAAATACAGTTGCTATAACGCGTGTCAGCATCGCTAACCACGGCTTAATCAAATTAGAGTTTCTCATCACTCACTCGTACCCATATCGTACTGATCTCATATCTATCTTTCACGAAAGATAACAACTGGAATTTATCTTTCTAGCGGGTATATTATTGTTTAGTTGGGAGAGAAGACCATGCCGAAACAAGAAACTATCGCTAATATTTTGAAAAAAATAAAAAAGAATAAGCCTGAAGATTTTAATAATTATTCACCGGCGATCTTGAGGATACAGCGTGTTCATGATTATTTGCATCAGGAGTTGGATCTGCTGTTAGAAAAATATGATCTGCAGGGAGCTGATTTTAGCGTTTTGGGGACCTTGCGCAGGGAAAAGAAGCCTTACTGTTTATCTCCTACTGAACTTTACCATTCGATGTTATTCAGCTCCGGCGGATTAACCAAGGTGCTTAACAGGGTGACAGATGCGGGTTTAATTGAACGTATTGATAACCCCAACGATAAGCGCAGCAAATTAGTCAAACTAACTGCAGCCGGTAAGATACTGATTGATGATGTTATTCGAGATCTTCATGGTCGTGAACAAAAAATAATGGCCGTTTTATCCGAGTCGGAGCAGCAACAGCTTAATAAATTGCTGGAAAAGTTTCTCTGCGTCTGGGAATAGTATTAAGTCTCAACAGGCAGATTAGGAGAGATCAGCGATGCCGGGTACGAACCTATTAATACGCTTCCTGCGTTTTCAGCGAGGCGAGTGAGTGTAAAGGGGGAGTGACAGTTTTGCCTCTCGGATCGTAAAACATGGTATTGGCACAATCTAGCCTGTTACTTAACGCGCTGATATCGAGAATATAAATTTTCCCGCGTTTAATCGCTATTTCCTGGTGTTTTTCGAATTTTTTCAGCACTTCATTGATCCGTGGCCGTGAAATACCTGTTGCCAGACATAACTGCTCCTGGGTGATGTTGATAACTGTTTTAGCTCCATTGACGGTTTGTTTTTTTTGAGCCAGACAAAGTAACATATAAACAACCCGTGTCTCTTTATCATGCAGAGAAGTGAGTTGTGACTGCAGGTAAATGGGTTGCATATGAATCATGCAGTGGTATAACAGTTTGTAGATTTCCATTTCAGCTTTTGCTATCCGTAAAATTTTTTCAGTTGGAAAAAACAGGTATTCAATAGGCTCAAGTTCAGCTGAGAGTAAAAACAGCTTATTTTTTTTCATAAGGGTACTTGCACCAATCCAATCACCGCTACCGATCACATAACCCAGTGTATTATTCATCTGCTCAGAGGCGTAATACAAACAAGCCAGTCCGCTTTTTATGTAACAAAGTCCTGAATTTTTAATCATTCTCTGGGCGCCCTTTTCAGATTGGGCAATAGCCAGTAATTGCACTTTTAAGTGATTTGAAAGGGGGCAGGGCCAGCACTCATTTTCGATCTTAAATTCATTCATAATATGTTTGCTATCAGATGAATCATGATTTAAGCATAGCGTATATTGTTATATCTCTCTACCTTTGATGAGTTATTTGAACCGCATTTTGCCAACCATGTTTGGCGTGAAACGGCAGACCTCTATGCAGTTAAAATGATCTTGGTGTTTCCATTTAAGTAAAACAAAAACAAAGGGTTATTTTTATTTCGTGTTTTTATATTCTGTTTCCCTTCTGCTTGATGTGAGGCTTTATGTATTGCGTTTATGTAGCCTGTTAGAGAACGGAAGGGAGTGTTCTCTTACTTGTTCTTTTAATTCGCGGGTGTATCGTAATATTGTGTTCTTTAGAGAACAGAGTTTGTTTTTCACACAGGCTATTGTTCTTTCATCTTAAAATTTAAGTATAAAAAATTGATTTATTTTTGTTTTATTTAAGGGGGTTGGTGTGAATAATTTATCAAGAATGTATGACTCTTCTATTTTACCTAATCAATATGCAATTAATTATGTCGCTGCTTTGTACGATAGTTTTGAGACGGACGGTGTCGATTTTGAGTTGCTATTATCCGAATTAAAATCGGCGATAGTAAGCTCAGGTATATTGCAGGATCAAGACTACCATAGATGGTTTTTAACAGAAGGTATGGATTATTTCTATAATCCGAAGTTGTTTGCTTATGCCCCGTTAAATTGCATCTGCATCTTTCTAAGTGAATTATTCAAACGATACAGTGTAAGCGACATTAGTAAAAACGTACCTCAAAATGTCATTAAATGCGCATTATTACGTTTATCTGATTTTAAGCATGTACAATTAGCATCATAATTAAAGAGAACATACCTGGTTAGCTATTAAGCGTATGTTTAAAAACCGTCTGTTTAAAAAAATAAAAAGCACCGTATTCAGGCTGAACACGGTGCTTTTTATATCCATTATCCGAGTATTTATCAATACTGGCCCTAAACATCTCAAAAAATTATTTATCTAACCACCCCGTTGGCACTCCCGAATACCCGGTGTGATCTGTTATTATGATAATAACTATGCCCTAATAGCGGGGTGATTTTTTTAACGTATATTATTTTCAGGTTTTCCTGACGCGGTTTTCATTTTTCAGGTGTGTTTATGTCGGTTCTTTCTCCAAATAGTGTTTTTACTTCCCTCCAACAGGAGGGGCCTTTTGCAGTCTCCAAAACGGTACTTACTTCGGGACGTTTTTCATCGCAAACTCGTTTATGGATAAAGCGCTTACAGCAGGATCATAATCATCGTACTAAATATCGGGCGCTGCGCAGTCAACTGTATGAGTTTCTAGGCGTTGAGAACATGGAGCAGATTAAATCCCTGGTCGCAAACCCTGCCCTGCGTGAACAGAGAAGTGAGCGTGCTCTGCGCTTATTGGGTAACATGTTCGGTATCGATGGTAACCTTAATGAAATAAAGAGCAGAGTGGATGAATATGCGCGCACTGCAGATGCGGTGATCCATTCTCTTAATAATAAAATTCTTTCGCCCTATGCTTCATATATTGAATCTACCAATGAAATATTGGTCACCAACAATCCGGTAGAACTGCTGCTGATAATGTTTAATGATGCATACCATAAAAAAGCCCGTTTTGAGGCACGTCGCAAGGTAATTTTGATGACGTTGGCCGGAACCATCGATCAACGTGAGCGTGAAACGGATGTTGAGAATAAATTCTCTGCTTTTTTAGCTTTTCTAAATGGTTATGTATGGAGCCCTAATCTCAAAATTGGTGAATTAGATCCTGTTTTTCTTCATTCTAAACACAATCTGGAAGATTATTTCTGCACGGCGGTGAATGTATTAACGCCGCAGCAGACAACATCAGTCACTCCGTTGCCAGGAGAGAAATTAACCCTGTTAAAACGTCGCAGCTTTACCGTCGGCAATAAAAAAATACCGATATATGTTTCCATTCGCAAGAAGCCGCCGGAAGCTAAGGTATTAAAGTTGTTAAGAAAAAATGAGAAAAATCCGGGCGTTGCTGTTGATGATGAACTGGGGTTGATGGCGGTGCTTGATTCATTTAGTGATGTGAAATCTTTTCAACAGCACCTTACCCGCAGCGCTTCTAAAGCTAACTCTCTGATGGTACTCGAGGACATATCAGATACCCTGATCGAGCATGCTCAGTATCGCAGTCGCGCGATTGGCTCTTGTGATAAAACCTCTATGATGAAGTTTTTTGCGCGTTTAGGTGGGATGCGGGTGGAGTTTATTATCCACACAAATCAGACCTGGTTAAATTACATGTATCAGGAAGATGTAGCACATAACGAATATGAGGTAAAACGGATGTTTGACTCAGGCGTTATTGAACTACTTTTCCCTGTGGATATTTATCATCTGGATCATCAAAAAACGCGCAATGAGATGATTCAATTTTTTCGCAAACAGATGCGCTCTTAAGATCGTATACCCATGATGCTTCAAGATGCACAGTCAGCAAGGAAAATTGTGCTGAGATGCTAGACATGAAATTGAAGTATAGTTATTCTACATAGAGATTTTATAACAACGCAGATTGGTGCAATTTACCTTGCCCTATGG
>JBATHQ010000028.1:0-1897 GCA_049667005.1 Psychromonas sp. | reverse complement strand
GCCAGTACTGCAAAGCTACGAATGTGGCCCACTCTTTTCAACATATGAGGTGTTGCTAAGCACCCTGACACAAACCCTAAAAAATAGGCAGAGCCTGTTAATGCTATTTGAATGTCAGAAAATCCGCCTGCGCTAGCTGCTATGGGTAACAGGGTAAGTAGCAATCCGTGACCAAGCAATAAAAATGCATTAGAAATGAGTAATGAGGAAATAGGGATCAATGCGTTTATCATATAACTCCAATAGGCTTTGCTCATGGTGTAGCGTGATTGCCACTCGCATCATCGCTATTCCAGAATTGCTTGTATGTAGACCTAATTTTATTGATCTAGTGTATTAAATGTCAGGATGATTTTTGTTGTCAATTTTTACTCTGAACTGTTTTAATTACCGAGTTTGATTACTATACGTTAGGGTCTAAATGGCATAATAAATGGCAAAATAAATGGAAGAAGTGCATATGTTAAATATGGGCTTTTTCTAAAAAATGACAGAATAGATGATTTTATGGAAGAATCATGCCAAATGTAAATTAAATATTTTATGTAAATTAATCATGAGCTTATTGGGTTTTCATTAAAATAGATAAATATTTTAGCACCAACTTGGTTTGAATTTTACAAAGATGCACTTTTTTGTACCAAAACGCAATTAAGTCAATCTGCAAGCCGTATTCTGTGTTTTTTAAGATACTCAAGTTGTCCTTTTTTACATCTATTATAACTGGTTTTTTTGTGCCATTTTACTGTAAAATCAATCAGATCGCTTTCAATTAATTGCCATGGGAGATTGTAAGGTTATATGTCACAGTTAAGTTTTTTTCGCCGGTTTATCAACCGATATTTGATTGACGGGCTGAGTGGAATGGCTCTTGGTCTTTTCTCGACGCTTATTGTTGGCTTGATTATTAAGCAGATTGGGGCTGGGATTGGTGGCTCTATTGGATCCATGTTGCTTCAGATAGGTAGCATTGCTCTGATCACAACTGGAGCAGGCATCGGAGTTGGAGTTGCCCATAAACTCAAAGCCCCCAACTTAATTGTTTACGCTTCAGCGGCGACGGGAATGTTTGGTGCGTATGCGGGTAATATTCTTAATGGCAGCGTTTTGGTGGGGCCCGTGGTTCATCTGGCCGGGCCCGGTGAACCTCTGAGCGCATTGATTGCCACACTGGTTGGGATTGAAGTTGGACGGTTGGTATATGCTAAGACTCGGTTCGATATTGTTATTACTCCCATGGTTACTTTGCTCAGCGGTGGGCTAGTTGCAATTTTGATAGGGCCGGCGATCGGCGCATTTATGACCTATTTGGGCGATATTATCCTTTTTGCCACCCAACAACGACCTTTTAGCATGGGCATTATTATCTCTGTTTTTATGGGAATCTTTCTCACCCTGCCTATTAGTTCGGCGGCTATCTCCATTATTTTAGGACTCAAAGGTCTTGCAGCTGGAGCTGCTACAGCCGGTTGTGCGGCACAGATGGTGGGTTTTGCTGTGGCCAGTTACCGGGAAAATAAGATCAATGGGCTTTTTGCGCAAGGGCTGGGAACGTCGATGCTGCAGATGCCTAATATCGTTAAAAACCCGAAAATATGGATCCCTGCCATCGTGGCTAGCGCTATTACTGGTCCTATAGCCACTGTACTCTTTGCCATGGAAAACAACCCCAGCGGTGGGGGCATGGGGACTGCGGGTCTTGTGGGCCCGATCATGACGTGGAACACGATGATTGGCTCAGAGAGTTCTGTGTTACTTTTCATTAAAATAGCTCTTATTCATTTCATTTTCCCCGCTATCATTGCTTTTGCTGTTTCCGAGTGGTTACGACGCATAGGATGGATAAAATCTGGTGATATGAGACTAGAGCCGTAGAAAGCACTTAACAAATAAGAAT
>JBATHQ010000027.1:0-3762 GCA_049667005.1 Psychromonas sp. | reverse complement strand
GGCATACCCATCGCGTTGGTGTACGGAGTTCACGACCGTCCGATACCGTTTTCGCCGATCCATTCGAAACAGTGCGTGATCGATAAACAGATCGTGATCGACGGCAGTTTCAACTGGTATAATACTTCGGTGCTCTCACATGATCTGATTGTGGTGGTGAACAACGCGAAAGTTGCTCAATCTTATCTGGACGAAGCGCAGCAGATTCTCGATACGTTCCGCGTATACTGGTTCAATTAGTCGAGCGTTGCCTGACGGACTTTGGAATACTTCTTCGGTGTTGTCATTGTATTACCCCAGTTAAGTTCATTATGTCTTAACTGGGGTGAATCCATCATAATTTCAAGTAATGACAAGGTAATGCATGAAGTATCATGGGTATATGCGCTACTCCACTAATCTCCTAACTCCTCTATAACAAAGTCGATGAAACTGCGTACCTTTGCCGACATATGTTTCCTACTCGGGTAAACCATATAAACACCTATTGGAGGCTTTGGCCAATCAGCGAAAAGCTCGACTAATGCTCCTGTTTCAAGTTCATCTTTCAACGCAAAGCGTGGCACACGAAATATACCTTGCCCGGCAACTCCCAGGCCAATTTCCAATGCAGAATTATTTGTACGCACATGGCTTTCAACGTGCACTTGAATAATGTCGCCATTATGATCTTGAAATAGCCAGATATTGGGTTGTTTCACATTACTGTAAGTGATTATTTTATGCCGAACTAAATCGTTCGGATGCTGTGGAATACCATGTTTAGCCAGGTAACTTGGTGAAGCTAATACCAAGGCTTCTGATTGTGTAATTCTTCGGCTAATTAAACTCGAGTCTTCGAGGTGCAGCGTGGCTCTAATCACTACATCAAAGCCATCCGATATAAGATCGACCTTTCTGTCATTAAGCTCTAACTCTAGTTGAATTTTTTGGTATTTTTCAGTAAATCGGCTTAGCACTGGGCTGAGATTCGACAAACCATAAGCGATAGGGCAGCTGATGCGAAGGCGCCCTCGAGGCTCTCCCTGATTGCCGATGATGGCATTTTCAGCTTGCTCTGCATCTTCAATTATCTGTTGGCACAGTTGGAAATACAGTTCACCTTCCTGCGTCAAGCTCAGCGACCGAGTCGTTCTATGTAACAGAAGCACGCCTAAACGCGCTTCCAGCTTATTGACCTCTTTACTGATGTAAGATGTAGAGTGCCCACTAATATCCGCAGCCTGCGTAAAACTGCCCAATTTTACAACATGAACAAAAATCACCATACCATCGAATAAGTTGCTTTTAATCGCCATGACGTCGCCTTTTAACCAATTATTCACCACAATTACGAGTCATTTGGAAATAATCAATTCACATTAAGGTGATTAATTAACAAATGATAATAGTTTAAAGTGTATCCACCCACTGAGATAAAAGATAGGAAATAATCATGAAAGTACTCGCGTTTGCAGCAACCAGTAGCAAGAATTCTATTAATAAGCAGCTAGCCAATTATGCAGCAAAACAAATTGAAGGCGCACAAGTAGAACTTGTCGATTTAAATGACTATGAAATACCTCTGTTTAGTGAAGATCGCGAAAAAGATCTAGGCCAACCAGTCCTTGCGAAGGCGTTCTATCAAAAGCTTGGAGAAGCGGATGCTATTGTTATCTCTTTTGCAGAGCACAATGGCTCTTATACCGCAGCGTACAAGAACCTTTTTGATTGGACATCTCGCATTGATCAGAAAATATTCCAAAATAAACCGGTCATTATGCTGGCAACTTCACCAGGTCCGGGCGGAGCTAGCTCAGTACTGGCCGCAGCACAAGGCTCTGCCCCTTATTTTGGCGCAGACGTGAAAGGGGTAATTTCAGTACCAAGCTTTTACGATAACTTTGATCTGGAGAGTGGACAATTAATCAATAAAGAGTTGGTTGATAATATACAGAGTGCCATTTCTCAGCTGTACTTAGTAAAACTGGCTGAGACTTGTAACGCTTAAGGAGAAAACGTGCCTTGGTGTTATAGACCCAATCCAAGGTTATTTATCGGTATTGTACTATAATTAATAATTCGCTCAATTTTATACATTGGTTCTGGTATTAAGAATGTAAGCTAATACTTTTGGTGTTTATCTGTATATAGTTGCGTTGATAAGTCGTGGATGACTAATCATTATCCATAACAATATCTATAAACATGTAGGAGAAATCATCATGAGAATATCCAAAAAAGATGTACACATCAAAATGGAGATTCCAGGTGCAGTGATTCGCCAGCAAACTGAGTTTGGCGATACTACAGGATATGGGAAAATCAGTGGAGAGTATTTTTCACTTTCTGCGGGAGTTGATACCACTCCGTTGTTTCAAGGTCTAGAAGGTAATATGTGTCAATGTCCACACTGGGGATATGTATTACAAGGTCAAATAACAACGACTGATGGAGATGGAGTAAAAGAAACCGTTAAAGAGAACGATCTTTTTTACTGGCCCCCAGGTCATAATGTTTTCGTGGATGAGGATGCTGAAATAATAATGTTCAGCCCTCAACATGAACATAGTCATGTTATTGACCACATGATAATGAAGGTGAAAGGGTGATTAATATTTAAAATATTGACCTAAAGTAATATAAATTCAATAACTTAGGTCTTAATTGCCATTATCAATTGTCATAACTGATAAAAAGGCTTTCTCATTAAGAAAGCCTTTTCGCCTCCAGCAGGCACATCGATGAAAGGCCAACAGGCCTTTACAAATAAGCTACTGAGTAGCTATTATTTTGTCAATGCGAATACAATGGTATTAACATTGTATTCCATCATTTTAAGGTAAGTAGGAGCTGGGCCCTGTTTATCCGATAATGAACCAGAGAACAATTCACCACCTATTTTAGCATCGGTTTCCTGGCTGATTTGTTGAACCATGCGATTATCTGCAACGTTTTCCATAAATACCGCGCTGACTTTATTTTTTCGTATCTGCTTGATGATAGCTGCCATATCCGATGCGCTTGCTTCAGATTCAGTACTGGTACCCTGTGGAGCCATAAATTCCATTTTAAAATCACGTCCGAAATAACGAAATGCATTATGTGGGGTGATCACTACACGCTGTGAAAGTGGAATAGTATCTATTTGCGCATGTAATTTAATCTCTAATTTATCCAGTTTTTGCAGATATGCCTGAGCATTTTGTTGATAATCCTTGCTGTTTTCAGGATCAACTTGACTTAAACCCGCTGCAATATTTTTGATATAAGTTTTCACATTGATAATGCTGGTCCAAGCATGTGGGTCTACACCGCCATGATCATGTTTGTCGGCATGCTGATCATGATCTGCATGTTCTTCGTGTTCTTCATGGTCAGCATCTTCATGATGCGCTTGATCATGGTCTGCGTGTTCTTCATGATGATCATCGTGGTCTGCATGTTCTTGATGTTCGTCGTGATCTCCATGTTGATCGCCTCCGCTCTTAATAACATCAATACCGTCTGAGACTACGATTGTTGTCCCTTGGAAATGTGCTGATTCTAGAAAGCGTGGCATCCAGCCTTCAAAATTAAGTCCATTGACTAGCAATAGTTTAGCTTTGCGAACGGCTAGCGCATCTTTAGGTGTTGGGCTGTAAACGTGTGCATCACCATTTGCTTTAACCAGCGTGGTGATATCGACGTGATCACCGCCAACTTCAGAGACAAGGTCACCCAATATTGAAAAACTTGCCACAACGGGAATTTTATCATTTGCAAATGCCGTCGTATTTACGC
>JBATHQ010000026.1:0-2587 GCA_049667005.1 Psychromonas sp. | reverse complement strand
CTTTCAGGGTGACCTGATCGCCGCAAATATCTCTGCAGGCTTTAACCATGGTTGCACCGATTTCAGCATTTCCGGCCATTAATGCGCGATAAGGAAAAACAAGATCCACTTCATCGGCTCCGTAGGCAACTGCCGCCCGCGTTTCTGCTAATGCGATATCCAAGTCATCATTACCGTGCGGAAAGTTGGTGACCGTCGCAATTTTGATATCAGGGGTGTTTTGCAGCTTTAATGTTTTACGCGCAATAGGGATAAAGCGCGGGTAGATACAAACTGCCGCGGTATTACCTGCGGCACTATGCGCATCTGCACATAGCTGTATCACTTTCTGATCGGTATCATCTTCATTTAGCGTGGTGAGATCCATTAATTGAATGGCTAAACGGGATGCTTGTTGTAAGTCGCTCATTATTTACTTCCTTTAGTGCTGGTGATTAATGCAGACGTTATTATTAAATTTGTAATCTGCACTAATACTTGAAATTCAGGACGCTCAATGATGCGCGGTTAAGATCATTAAGCGGTTGTGTATTATATCAGGCGACACTTAAGGCAAAGAAAATACCGACTAAGGTTGCACTCATAAAGTTAGACAGGGTACCGGCGAGTACCGCTTTTAAGCCCAGTCTGGCGATATCTGGCCGACGTGATGGTGCTAACACACCCAGACCGCCCAATAAAATAGCCATCGAAGATAAGTTTGCAAAACCACATAAAGCAACGGTAATAATCACTTGTGAGTGTTCGCTTAAAGTGTCTTTCATACCGACAAAGTCAATATAGGCAACAAATTCATTAACCACTAATTTCTGACCTAATAAACTACCCGCCTGAATCGCTTCAGACCATGGAATACCAAGCAGGTAAGCAATAGGAGAAAAAACATAACCTAATATCTGCTGCAGGGTAAGGGCTTCCAGACCAAACACACCACCTACTGAGCCTAATATTGCATTAATTAATGCGATTAATGCGATAAATGCAATCAGCATACCGCCGACATTCATGGCCAGGTGTAGACCATCGCCAGCGCCGACTGCCGCTGCATCAATTACATTGACGGGTTTATGCTCATTTTCAGCCATATCTTCATGAGATAAAGTATCCTTCGGTTTCTCTGTTTCTGGCTCTAATAGTTTAGCCATTAATAAACCACCGGGTGCTGCCATAAACGAGGCTGCAATAAGGTATTCAAGGCTGACACCTAAGGATGCATAACCCGCTAACACTGAACCAGCAACAGAAGCTAAACCGCCGGCCATAACCGCAAAAAGCTCTGAACGGGTCATCGTTTTAATGTAAGGTTTTACCACTAACGGGGCTTCGGTTTGTCCGACAAAAACATTCGCTGCCGCTGACATGGACTCGGTTCTACTCGTCCCTAATGCTTTTTGCAGTGCTCCGCCAAATATTTTGATAATAAACTGCATCACACCAAGGTAGTACAGCACGCCCATTAATGAAGCGAAGAAAATGATAATCGGCAGTACTCTAAAGGCAAAAACAAAACCGCCGCCGCCAAAAACTTCAAACATTGTACCGGAAACAAGGCCACCAAAGAGAAAACCGATACCGGCATTGGCACTGTCGATAACTGCTTGTACACCACCGGATATGGCGCCGAGTACACTTGCGCCAGAATCTGTGAATATAACAAAAGCGGGGATTGCGGCTTGAATAAGAAAAGCGCCGCCGATGGTGCGAAAGTTAATTGCCTTCCTATTGCTGGAAAATAATACCGCGATCATCATCAGCGATATTATTCCGACTAAGCCCATTACAATTTCCATCTGGTTCTCCATTTATTTTTTTATGCTTGATTGAATTCTAATCTGTGTAGATCATGTTTTTAGCCGCATCATTGCTGACTGGTTTATCTGCTTTTAATCTCTTTTGTCTGTGCAACCATTGCCTCGTTATTGCCTAAAGCATGAATCTTGTTTCGATGCAGAGTAAAGATAAGCAGCAGAAGTTATGATTCAATTAACATCCCATAAAATTGTTAAAAACAATCGAAGTGTGCGAATTAGGAGGGCAGTTTATTTATTCAGTAGCACTTAAAATGTGATCTAGACCGTGATAATACGTTATATTGTAATCTTATTCTTTCTATTTACATAATCTGTTGTTTTATAATTAAGCTACTGTTTAATGTTGCTTTTGTGATGTGCGTTATGAAAAAGTGCAAAGAATAAGAAAATAGTATGCTTATCTTGATTACGATTAGGCTTGCGGATTCAATAGATAACTGGCGCACCACGGGGGGGACAATGTTCACATTTACTAAAGACTTTAATTGTTGTAAAACAGTGCATTGTAAAAATTTTGCCGTTGCAGATAGTGCTGATTATATTGCCCAAAGCTGGCGATTAGGGTACTTATCTACCGCCTGTAAGTTGTGCGGAAGCCACCCTCCATGGGTGGATAATGAATTAGTCGCACAACTGCTAAAAGAGAAGCTTGAAGTCCACTTTGCCAGAAAGTTAACCGACTGTCCTGCATGTGCTCCCTATTTTTTCTTCACTGAGAGCCCTAAAGCAACATTGCACGGATATACCTCGGCCGGTCGTCAGAGAAAAAAGTGCGC
>JBATHQ010000025.1:0-3447 GCA_049667005.1 Psychromonas sp. | reverse complement strand
GTGATTTCAAACACGATGCGATCAGGCTCAAGACCGTGATTGCGCACAATTGACTCAGCCTGCTCGGCAAACTGCCCATCAAGCAGTTGCACTACTGAGACATTGACATTAACAAAGGGTTGCTCGGTATGCGTTTGATCATAATTAACCAAAAACACGCAGGCTTTGCGTAACACCGACAGTCCAAGGGCACTAATCAGTCCCTGCTGCTCAGCAATAGGAATAAATTCATCTGGTGTAATCCCCCCTAACTCGTGATGAGACCATCGCGCCAATGCCTCAAAACTGAAAATTTTATCATCAACGGGATCCACAATGGGTTGCAATACAATGTTAATCTGATCACCTTCAATTGCATCATTGAGCACATCAGTTACAGTAAAAAAACGGTCAATGCTGTTTTTGACCTCACCATGATAAGTTGAGATTCGCTCATGGGTGTGCGCATACTCCACCGTTTTAAGTAGCAAACTGACAGGCTCCTGATCTGCAAAATCCTGCTCATGAACAATTCCAATAGCCACATCATTCCCTGACACTACGCCATCGGATAATGACTCACTGAAAAATGCCCCCCGCAGAGACTCTCCAACGCAGGAAATAAACTCATCATTGATTGCCGAATGATACCATACAACAAACACATCAGAGGAGATCCGATATATCTCATATTGATGTGAGTGAAAAGACCGCAAACACTCGGTGATTGTCGCGACAACTCCCTGTATGGCCTTAGCGCCCCATCGGCGTTGGTAGTGATTAAGATGAGCAATAGACACCGCAAAGACAACCCCCGAACCTGATTGACTGCTTGCGCCAATATCATCGACCCACTTTTTACGGTTGAAAAGGCCCGTTTCGCTGTTATGGTAGGTAGCATGAGTCAGATATTCATTCAATAACTTCTGTTGCGAAATATCCCGGTGACATCCAACCATATATGTCTCATCGCCTTCCGTGACCATAATCCCCGTTGCCTCAATCCAGACATATTGCCCTGTGCGAGTTAATGCTCGGTACTGGCACACCTCTCTGATCGTATCGCCTTCCTTATGAGATTGAACGCAATAACCAAACATTGCTCTGTCTTGGGGATGTATAAGCCTAATCCAATCGTCCAAAATTGAGTTTTCCAGAGGGAGATCAAATTGACCATAGAAGTTACTGTTATAGAACTGCACGGTATTATCAAGCCCCATATACCAAAGGCCATCCTTTGAAGAATCAAAAATGTGTACTAATTTATTGAGTAGAGCCTGTTGTCGAGCGTGTTCTTTCATGCTTAGATGGCCTTGATGTAACGTAAATATTTAGTTATGACGGAGAACCTACCTGCATCTAACAAGTAGGATTGATGCAGGTGACAGTTCCTGCTCTTTTGTCGTGACTACAATATACCAAGCTTCTTAAACCGTTTCATTGATTTCACACTTTAGACTTTCACATCCTTTAATGCGCTCAAGCACAACTTCGCGATCCCTTAACGCCATGCTTTTTAACGACAGCTGAGAACTTTTCCCTGAAGATGGGCAGGCCTGATCGATTTTTTGATGACTAATAAACGCTCTTTTTCATAAATACCTTCTTCTGAAACGCACTCCAGCAACGGGTTGACCGATAATTGTCAGAAAATATATAACGCCATGATAATTAGGTAGAAAAACAACAAGTCCTGATAAGGGTTTTTCAGTTGAAAAAATGAAATAAAGTCCCCTGCTCAAAGCAACATTATTTTTTGGTGAAGGGCTATTATCTTTCCTATACTCATCGAGATAAGTTTTTTAAATATGACTTAGATTAATCAATGGCCCTTATTCTTTTTGATATTCAAAAAATATCACAATCAATAACGCTTTAACTTAAACGTATCCGAAATTGGGACAAGGGGCTGCCCTACCGCTTAGCTCCACATCATCGCACTTCTAAAAACTAATCAAATAGGTGGTTAAATTATGAAGCATCTAATCCTGTTAGCAGCGCTCGTAACGCCTTTATCCGTTATGGCAGAGACTTTATATGTTGATCAGAATATCGGCAGTAACTGTTCGAATTACAAACCAGCAAGCCGTTCATGTGGCGCAGGAACAAACCAGGCTTTCTCCAATATCAATGCAGGTCTTAGTGCCTTAGTAAGCGGAGACACATTAATTCTGCGTGGTGGTTCCTACGATCAGCTGAATATTCAAAAATCGGGTACAGCAAGTCAGCCAATTATCATTCAGGGGGCCAGCGACGAATCAGTGCTTGTTTCCAGTGACAATGTTGCAATAAAGATATTGAATAAAGCACATGTCACCATTCGCGATATGAAGATCAAAAACGTTCAGGGATTTGGTCGTATAGAAAATTCAACCGGGATCACTTTTGAATCAATTGCGTTTAATTCAGCTTTGGCCGGTGGCACGACAGGTTCATTGAAGTTCGTATCCAGTAGCCATAATCGGGTTATCAACAATACATTTTCAGACGGATCAGATTTATTGATCCTTCAGGACGATTCGAACTTCAACTTACTTCAAGGCAACAAATTTGCTCTCAGCCACCATAGCTCCATTAGTATCCGCTGCTCCAGCCAAAACGTATTGAGAGATAATCAATTCAACAATCCAGACCAAAAGGCAATGGAAATTTACGATTGCGAGGGTGTGAGTGATGCCCCCTTTCGTCTGGATCATAGCAAGCGTAATCTGATTGAAGGTAACCGATTTATGGGCACACGCGCCACCTCGAGAAATTACAAATATAATGCGATACAGCACGGTGCGCAGCAAACCATCGTCAGACATAACGTCTTCACTGATAACTTAGGTGGAGGGGTCAACTTTCAATATTACGGGGATGAGTCTATTAATGTCTATGGAAACCGTCTTTATAATAATACCTTCTATCACAATAGATGTTACGGGATTATTGGGAACTCCGGGCCATCGCAAAAATACTATGATAATCGTGTTGTAAACAATCTGTTGTATGATAATAGCAACTGCAGTGGAGGAAGTGGGCAAATCTTAATTCAAGATCCAAAATTAGTCATCCTTAGCAATAACAGTCAAGTCAATAGTGATCCAGGATTCACAGATGCACAAAAAAGGGATCTGACATTAACAGCAAATAGCAGACAGATAGATGCGGGGGCATATGTTGCACAAGCTGCTTTCAAGGGAAGCGGCAGATCACTTGTCGTTGATGATGCAAGTTGGTTTTCCGATGGTTTTGGTATTTCCGGAGTAACGGGCGACCATATCCGCATACAGGGGCGAAATGATGTCGCGACAATTGTGGCTATTAACTACGCGACAAATACGCTGACCTTATCGACTGCATTGGTCTGGAAAAGCGGAGACGGGGTACATCTGAATTATTCAGGGAATGCACCGGACGTTGGTGCTTTTGAATTTGGGCTTGAAGACGCAAACGACGCAAACATGGCGCGGCTCAATCCAACAA
>JBATHQ010000024.1:0-13401 GCA_049667005.1 Psychromonas sp. | reverse complement strand
CAAGATGCTTACTGGCGGGATGTCGGCACCATTGACTCTTTTTACCAGGCAAATATGGATCTATTGCAGCCGGTTCCGCCAATAGATCTATACCAGCGTGACTGGGCGATCCGAACCTATGAACAGCAACTGCCACCAGCAAGAACGGTATCTTCGATAACCGGTAGTGAAGTAGTTTTTGTTAACGCGATTATCTCTAACGGAGTTATTATCTCTAACAGTTCAGTTTATAACTCGATTCTTTCCTCCAATGTGCGTGTCGATGATCATACCACCATTACCAATAGTATTATCTTTGAAGATGTGCAGATTGGCGCAGGATCTCAGCTAAAGAATTGTATTATCGATAAGCATGTAAAGATTCCTGCCGGAACAGAGATTGGTATTAACCCGGAGCAGGATGCACAACGATTTAGCATTTCCGAGAAAGGGATTGTCATTGTTCCTCAAGGGTATAAATTTTAGCCTATACCCAATAGCAGGCTTGATATTATTCACTAAGCAGAGCGTTCAGGATAGTTTCCGGCAGAGGCTGCAGGCGTTTATTTTTATCTAAACAAACCATTTCAATATCACCAATCACCGCGGCTTTGCTAGCGCCGGGTCGCCACACCTCCTGCCGCCATAAGGTTTTGTATTTGCCGTCAATTTGATAGGTTGTGCGAATGTCGCAGATCTCAGCAAACTCAACACCATCCTGAAAGATCATATTCGCTTTGTAAACGGCAAAACCCAGACCATGTTCACGCCATAATTTATCAAGCACATTGCTGTCAATAACATGCTCCCGGGCACGTTCAAAATACTTCAAAAAATTTGGATGATAAACCACGCCGGAGTGATCCGTATCTTCGTAATAGATCTGCACGGCATGATGGTAAGTTTTATTCATTAACGGATTCCAAAATGAGTTGAGTTGCCAACCAGCATTGACGGCAAGCAACAGAAAATATTGCACAACGGACAATAGACATCTTTTCAGATCCGTTCATACATGCCTTGATAATTAAACGATTCACGGGATAAAGGCGGAGTTTGGTAAAATTTCCGGCAGGCATTAATCAGCAGCATGGTTCGCTCGGAAAAGCCATGTTGTAAATAACAGATCACCTTATCGTGAACTTTATGCTTAAAAGCTAACCGGTCGATGCTAATACCGCTGAGGTTATCCGCACTGACCTCGAATTTAAAACCGCAACTTGCCGCCACGGCCCATTCTATTGCCTGCGGCGTTATCTCGACTTTTTCAAATTCAGCCTGCTGCCCGGCATCACGACCATCGGGTTCATACCAATAACCATAATCAACCAGCAAACGGCGTTGCTCACCTGCGACCAGCCAATGCGCAATTTCATGCAAGGCACTGGCATAAAAACGATGTGCAAACAGGATACGGTGCGGGTTATCAGCACTGTCTGCCGGTAGATAAACGGGCTCATCTTCGCCTGCCATTAAGACCGTATTATAAGCTTCGCGAAAGGTATGGTTAAAAATATTAATAATATCTTGGTATTTAAATGCAGCTGACACAGAAACTCTCGATGGATTGACTGAATGATTCGACAAAATTTGTGACAAATTATACACTTCCAGACTAACTTGGGTATACCCTTTAAATTCCAATTCAAAGAAGAAGCTCCTATGTCACTTATCAGTAAAATTCGCTGTGCTTTTACACTAGGTCAAGGTGTATTAATCGAAGATAAAGCGTTACAAACAACGAATGACCCTATTGAATTTTTTAATAGCTGGTTAAAACAGGCTGAAGATACCGGCATTATTCTGCCTGAATCCATGTCTGTATCGACTTGCACGCCAGCGGGTCGCCCTTCATCGCGCATGGTCTTATTGAAAGAGGTCGATCATAAAGGATTTGTCTTTTTTACCAATTATGGCAGTCGTAAAGCAGAAGAGTTAGAAGCGAACCCCTATGCCGCGTTGTTGTTTCACTGGAATATACTGCAACGCCAAGTACGTATTGAAGGGCGAATTGAACGGATCAGCCAGGAAGAATCCAATGCCTATTTTCAAACGCGTGGTCGCGGCAGCCGAATAGGTGCCTGGGCTTCACATCAAAGTCAGGAGCTTGATGACCGCGAGACGTTAGTGCAAAAAGTAAAATATTATGAACAAAAGTTTGCCGGAAAAGAGGTTCCCTTACCTGAGTTTTGGGGTGGATATCGCGTTATTCCCGAGAGTATTGAATTTTGGCAGGGTAAAGCGGATCGTCTGCATGACCGGTTTGTTTATCAACCGACAAAAAAAGGTTGGACGATTAAACGCTTAAATCCCTAAGTTCCCCCTGCTTGAAACAGAGGGAAGTATTCCCTCTGTCTCTTCCCGAAGCAGATTACTCACCGGGATCTTTTTTATTTTAAGATAACACGTGCATTAGTCGCCTGAACTGGACGGTTATTTGGTCCCGTTAACACATCGGCAAAAGCTTTAACCTGCTCAGCAGAAACAGCAACGCTATCTTTTAAAACAAACCAACGGACGCCTTCAGAACAAGGTGGAGTCGTTAACGATCCGTTAAAACGGTAATAATCACGATTTTCAGGCAAAATATCATTAATGTTAAAGACCGTTTTTAATTGATATGTATCGCCTTCGTTTTTCGGCATCTGTGACCAGGCTTGAGCAAAACCGGCATTGGTATTTTTTTCTGTGAACATTACCGCAACAACGGCCAGGTTGCCCTGTGCATCAGCATGTACCAGATGTCCTTCTAAAGGATAAGACTGGCCATCAATATGGTTTTCACTCGGCGCATGAAAATGCACCTGTTTTAAAAAGAATTCATGACCATCAACGGTCATGCTGCTGCCCTGCTGGTAATTAATCTGCACGGTATGACCGTTATTTACAATTTCGCTGCCGCCCGCTTTATAATTAAATTGGATAGGCGTAAGGTCAGCTTCGACAAAACCTGTCAGGTTAACCGGTGACTGGTTAGCGCCAGTACAGGCAAAATTATCATGGCTCAATTGAGCCCAATTTTCAGGCCCCTGCTCTCCAGCGTATCCCCAATGCTCATGACCTGATGCGAACAGCGCACTTGACGTGATTAGTAAACAACTCATAACAATCGATTTTTTCATTATTTCTCCGATAATATTAATATTTGATTCAACCTGGTATACCAGCATATAAAATTGTAAAAAGTAATTTTTCAATCGCAAAGATTGAGCAATTATTCGTATGGATTGGTATGCAGGGCATTATCACTTATTGCAAAGTTATCAATATGATACAAATCAACGCGGGGTTACATCAACGACAATAAAATAAAAAATCTCCTTTGTCGCCATTCGAGAAATGCTAAAAACACAAGCTGATAAAGGAATTTACTTTACTCAAGCGGAAAGGATGTTACTGGCATGATTTTCGAGGGCGTCGTTATAAGGTATGATGACCATACCTCCGTTATTTTGCGGCGATTCATTGCATTCACAGACCCGCCACAACATCAATACAAGCCTTCAAATTCAGTTTTTTAAGCAACATAACTGTGAAATAAGTTTGGTTAAGACAAGTTAAGATAAAGGCACCCGGAAGATAAGCTATAACCATCCATGCTCAGCAAACATCTCAGCTAATTTATCCAATTCATTATGCATATGTGTCCCCCACTCAATACCGTTTTCCAATCCGCCAATTTGTTTCATAAACCAGTCATAAAAAATTTTATTTTCGAACAGACCATGAACATAACTGCTATACACGTTATCTTTCTGCCAGCCGATATCGGGGGCAAGAAAAGAGGCAAGTTGCGCATCGGCGGTTGTTTTACCATGATGTATTTCGTAGCCTTTAATCGTCGCACCCATCCAGTTAAAAGTTGTCTGTTTGGTGGATTTAACGGTGCAAATTTCAGTTTGCAGATTGAGTAGCGCCAACCCCTGCTTATCACCATCTTCAATATTAAAGGGATCCAGAATAGTCCTGCCGAGAATCTGTAATCCGCCGCAAATTCCTAAAATCATCTTTCCAGTTCTCTGGAACTGCTGAATTTTTTTATCCAGACCGGTTTTTTCTAAAAAGTCTAAACTGACACCACTGTTTTTACTGCCCGGTAAGATAAGCGCATCAAAGGCAATAAGATCCCTGTTTTGATGAACGGGCACCAGATTGACATCATCCTGATAAAGTAACGGATCAAACTCATCCAGATTAGACGCATAAGGATAATAGATAAGAGCGATATTGATTTTACCGCGTTGCCATTGACTGCCCAGTCTGAAGCTATCCTCTTCAGGTAGTTGATGACGGTAATAAGGTAAATTAGCAACCGTTGGAATACCGGTTTTCTCCTCTAACCAGTCCATCGCATTGCCCAGTAAAAGCGGATCACCGCGAAACTTATTAAGCACAAAACCTTTGATTAATGTTTGCTCTTCAGGCGCTAAACACGCCCAGGTGCCTAACAGATGCGCAAAAGATCCCCCACGGTCGATATCAGAAACCAGATAGACATCCGCCTGACATTCAAGCGCAACCGACATATTGACTATATCACCCGCTCGTAAGTTAATTTCCGCCGGGCTGCCAGCCCCTTCAATGATCACCTGATCGTAATTTTCCTGCAGTGTGTGCAGTGCCGACTGTACCTCTTGCCAGAGCAGCGATTTACGCTCCATCCAGGGCAACAAACTGACTTCATTATTGACCACTCCGTTAACAATCACCTGGCTAAAGGTTTCTGCGCTGGGTTTTAATAGAACCGGATTCATTAATACATCCGGCTTTACTTTTGCCGCTAGCGCCTGCAGATATTGCGCTCGCCCCATCTCTAAACCATCTTCAGTAATGGCCGCATTATTACTCATGTTCTGCGCTTTAAAAGGCGCGACCCTGACACCACGATTAGCCAGTAAACGACAAATTGCCGTGACGATCAGGCTCTTTCCGGCATCACTTGTACAGCCTAAAATCATAATAGGCCTGTTTTTATTCACTGAGGATGGATGTTTATTATTCATATGAGCACTGTCAGGAAGCTTGGCTATTTGTAGGTTTCAGGTAAAAAAAAAGCACTGGGTAAACAGTGCTTAACAGCTAATCCACCAGAAAACTGTGTTTCGGTGGTTAGTTAAACTTTAACCACGACGGGCGATTACCGCATCGGCAAGTTGCGCTAATAATGTTTCTGTATCAGCCCAACCGATACAAGCATCGGTGATACTCTGACCATATGTTTCACAGACGCCATCTTTTAAATCCTGACGGCCTTCAACCAGATGACTCTCAACCATCACACCGGCAATGGCTTTTTCGCCAGAGGCTATCTGTTCACAAACGTTTGTACAAACATTCATCTGATTTTCAAATTTTTTCTCTGAGTTTGCATGGCTGAAATCGATCATGATTTTCTGTGCTAAACCGGATTTTTTCAGATCGGCAGTGATTGCAGCAACATCTTTGGCACTGTAATTTGGCTTTTTACCGCCACGTAAAATGATATGGCAATCAGGGTTACCCTCAGTTTCAACAATCGCACTGTGGCCGAATTTGTTAACTGACAAGAAATGATGTGAGGCATTCGCCGCACCAATTGCATCAACAGCAATCTTGATGGTGCCGTCAGTACCATTTTTAAATCCAACCGGGCAAGAAAGACCAGAGGCTAACTCACGGTGAACCTGTGACTCGGTTGTACGTGCGCCGATTGCGCCCCAAGTCATTAAATCTGCAACATACTGCGGGGTGATCATATCTAAAAATTCAGTCGCAGCAGGTAAGCCCATCTTATTAATATCTAATAACAGTTTGCGGGCGGTGCGTAATCCTTGATTAATATTGTAAGTGCCGTTTAATTCCGGATCATTAATCAGACCTTTCCAACCGACAGTTGTACGCGGTTTCTCAAAATAAACCCGCATAACAATTTCTAATGAATCTTTATATTTTTCGCGCAGAGGCGCAAGTCGCTTAGCGTATTCAACTGCGGCTTTGGTATCATGAATTGAACAAGGTCCAATAATAACCAAAACACGATCATCCTGATCCGATAAAATCTTATGGATTGCTTCGCGAGAGTTAGCAACCGTTTTGCTGATTGCCGGTGTGGTCGGAAATTTTTCTAATAAAGCAATTGGCGGTAAAAGCTCTTTGATTGCTTTAATATGTATATCATCGGTATTAATCATTGAAGTTTCCATATAGCACTTTCTTGTGCTCAAAAGTTAGTGGTATTTTAGTTAGCTCGAGTATAACAAGTTCATCAGCAACTAATAATGGTATTGCTATTTAGTCCATCAGGGCATTATACGGCTCAATAGTGACGGTTTCACCTGCTTCAACATTACCGCGATCTTGCTCCAGTACAATGAAACAATTTGATTGACTCATTGAACTAAACACGCCCGAACCCTGGCGACCAGTTAATTGCACAATTAACTGCCCATCTTCATTAACTGAATATATGCCACGTTGAAAATCGGTTCGACCGGGACCTTTTTTAAGGTTTTCTGTTGCAATGGCGTTAAAACGTACTACAGGCTGAGGATTGAAACCGCTTAGGGTCGCTATCGCAGGTACTGCAAGCTGGTAAAGAGTCACCATAGCGGAAACAGGATTACCTGGCAAGCCGAAAAACACACTGTCTGACAGTTTTCCAAAAGCAAAGGGTTTACCGGGTTTAATGGCTAATTTCCAGAACCCAATCGAACCCAACTCAGTTAAAATATCCTTGATAAAATCCGCTTCACCCACTGACACACCACCACTGCTGATCACCACATCAGCCTGCCGGTCAGCAGCTATAAATGCCTCGCGTATTTTGTTTTTATCATCTTTAATAATACCGAAATCGATCACTTCCACATTCAGGCGGGATAACAGTGCAATAATGCTGTAACGATTGCTGTCATAAATTTCGCCTTGTGCAAGTGGTTCGCCCAAACTTTTCAGTTCATCGCCCGATGAGATAACCGCAACTTTTAATTTTCTGAAAACCAGAATATTGGCTAAACCTAACGAGGCAATTAAGGGAATATCACGCGGGGTTAATTTATGACCTTTACTGAGCACGTTTTGGCCAAGTTTCAGATCTTCTCCCGCCATACGCACATTATCGCCAGGTTTTGGACATTGCGTAAAACGAATTAACGCCTCTTTCGCCGTTGTCCGCTCCTGCATAACCACAGTGTCGGCGCAACTTGGCATCACCGCGCCGGTCATGATGCGGATACACTCACCGCTGTTTAAGTCGCCCTGATAGGGTGCTCCGGCAAAGGATCTGCCAACTTGTTGTAACGTGATTGGCGTATCTGCCGAACAGTTAACTAAATCCGCGCGCTTAAGCGCATAACCGTCCATTGCCGAATTATTAAACGGCGGCACATTTAAGGGTGATTTGATATCTTCAGCCAATGCATAACCCAATGCCTGCGACAGTGGCAGCGAAACCGCCTGGCAAACATTTTCTACGGTTTCCTGCATCTTATCTAATGCCTGTTGCAGGGACATTAACCCCGGTGTATCACAACATCCCATTGTATTCTCCATGTATATTTATTGAGCTTGTAAATTAACTCGTAAGTATTTTATTGTGCAAACAGAGGCAGCGCCGAATCGGCGACTTTAATACCTTTTAACTCTTTAAAACAGCAGTCTCTTGCGGTTTTAATAAAATCCTGCAGATAAGCCATTGCTTGTTGTTCTTCACGCACTGCAGCATACAAGGTATTCCACACCCCCTCTTTGCCTAAGCGGCGCGCAACCACATAATCTTTTTGCAGATATTCAAATAAAGCCCAGTTGGGTAAACCTGCAACCCCCCTTCCACTTGCCACTAACTGCAGGATCATTAGGGTCAGATCAGCATGGCGGATTTTAGCCGGGGATACCCCTTCCGGTATTAAAAACTGGTTAAAAATATCCAAGCGCTCTTTTTCAACAGGATAAGTTATTAAGGTTTCCTGGCTAAGATCCTCCGCTTCAATATAGGTTTTATTGGCCAGTCGATGATGACGGCTTAAGGCAAGCATCGGCTGGTAACTAAACAGTGCAATGTAACTGATCCCCTCAAGCGGTTGCGGATCAGAGGTAATAACAAGATCCAAATTACCGCGCTTTAATGCAGGTAAAGGTAAAAAACTAAAACCACTGGAAAAATCTAACTCAACTTCAGGCCAACTATCACGAAATTTATCAATGGCCGGCATCAACCACTGAAAACAGGAGTGGCACTCAATGGCCATATGTAAACGTCCCGCGTCTCCTGAACAAAAGCGGGCAATATCTCTTTCAGCATTCGTGACTTGCGGTAGGACTTGCTCAGCCAACTCTAATATCCGCAGCCCGGAAATGGTAAAGCGAACCGGTCTGGATTTACGAATAAATAAAGAACAATTAAGGCGCCCTTCCAGCTCCTTTAATTGATGAGACAGAGCTGATTGTGTCAAATGTAACTGGCGTGCGGCTTCAACTAAACTACCCGTCGAATTTAATGTTGACAGGGTTTTTAAGTGTTTGATTTCAATCATAGCGAAAGCCCATTATCAAAAATTTTAATTATTACCACAATACTTGAAAAAATTTATATTTAAAGCGAGAATTACACTTTGTCTGCTTTATTTACTTCACACCGGGTTGAATATCAGGTACGTTTACCAGTTAAAATTTATCTGCCTTCATTTATTAAAATTGATGCATCTAGAGGTGCCCATGTATACCATTGAAAAGTCCCATAAATTAGATAATGTCTGTTATGATATTCGTGGACCAGTCCTTAAACAAGCGCATAAATTAGAGGATGAGGGACAACGCATTTTAAAACTCAATATTGGCAACCCGGCTCAATTTGGCTTTGAAGCGCCTGAAGAAGTATTGATGGATGTGATAAAAAATCTCCCGCAAAGTCAGGGCTATTGTGACAGTAAAGGTCTTTTTTCAGCTCGCAAAGCAGTCATGCAGCACTATCAGGCGAAAGGTTTATTGTCGCTCGATACTGCGGATATTTATATCGGTAATGGCGTGAGTGAGTTAATTGTAATGGCCATGCAGGGGTTATTAAATAATGGTGACGAGATACTTATTCCGGCACCGGATTACCCATTATGGACAGCAGCGGCAAATTTATCCGGCGGTAAAGCGGTCCATTACATTTGTGATGAGGAAGCCGGTTGGTTTCCTGATATCGAAGACATCAAATCTAAAATCACCTCAAAAACCAAAGGGATTGTGATTATTAATCCCAATAATCCTACCGGTGCGGTTTACTCTAAAGAGCTATTAGAGCAGATTATCGAGCTTGCCCGAATACATCATTTGATTATCTTCTCAGACGAAATATATTCAAAAATTATTTATGATGATGCGGTTCATATTCCAATGGCAACGCTGGCCGATGACGTATTAATTGTTACCTTTGATGGTCTTTCTAAAGCCTATCGTGTTTGTGGTTTTCGCGTCGGTTGGATGATGATCAGCGGAGCCAAAAAACAAGCGCGTGATTATATCAATGGATTAGAGATACTCGCGAGTATGCGCTTATGCGCAAACGTACCAATGCAGCATGCCATCCAGACCTCTTTGGGCGGATACCAAAGCATTAACGAGTTGATTGTCCCGGGCGGACGTTTATACGATCAAACCCAAAGTGCATGGAAAATGATCAATGATATTCCCGGGTTAAGCTGTACTAAGGCCAACGGTGCGTTATATCTTTTCCCCAAGCTGGATCAGAAAAAATTCAATATTAAAGATGATCAGCGTTTTGCAATGGATCTATTGATGGAAGAAAAGATACTGATTGTACAGGGCACCGGCTTTAACTGGCATTCACCGGATCATTTCCGCATTGTCTGTCTGCCGCGGGTTGACGAACTTAAGACTGCGATCTCTAAAATAGGCCGTTTTTTACAAACCTACCGCCAGTAATCTGTTGTCAAGACAAAGAGTATTAAAAATGGAGACTGTACGTCTCCATTTTTACAATCCCCCCTCATAAATCAGAAGGTAAATTAATTAAAGAGCCTGCTGCAGGCAACAGGCTGCTATTTTTGCTATTTCGAATGAAACTCATTACAGGCAAACAGGGTGTTTGCGATTAGCGTTGCAACCGTCATCGGCCCTACTCCACCTGGTACGGGAGAGATCCATGACGCGCGCTCTTTTGCAGTAGCAAAGTCGACATCACCGGTAATACTGCCATCTTCCAGACGGTTAATACCAACATCTAATACAATCGCGCCTTTTTTAATCCACTCACCCGGAATAAAGTTTGCCTTTCCGCGCGCTACAACCAGTATATCAGCCTGTTTAACATGGCTTTCTAAATCTGTAGTGAAACGGTGACAGGTTGTTGTGGTACAACCTGCTAATAATAACTCCAGTGTCATCGGGCGTCCGACAATATTCGAGGCACCGATCACAACGGCGTGTTTACCGTAAAGGTTCACGCCGGTATGTTCAAGCATACTGATCATACCGCGGGGGGTACAGGCGCGTAGCAGGGGAATACGCTGAGCCAGACGACCAACATTATAGGGATGGAAACCATCAACGTCTTTATCGGTTCGGATCCGTTCAATCACGGTCGTTTCATCAAGGCCATCGGGTAATGGAAACTGCACCAGAATCCCGTCAACAGTAGGATCTTCATTAAGCTTATCAACGAGTGCCAATAATTCACCCTGAGTGGTTGTTTCAGGCAAATCAAAAGCCTTTGAATGAATTCCCACTTTTTCACATGTACGACGTTTACTGCCCACGTATATTTGTGATGCAGGGTCGCCGCCCACCAACACTACTGCGAGTCCGGGAGCACGTAACCCTTGGGCAACCCGTGCAGCAACACCCTCAGCGACTTTATTTGTGATTGTAGTTGCAAGCGCTTTACCATCTAAGATTTGTGCAGTCATGAACAGTTCCCTATCTATAAAATGTAATGTTGTTAGATTGTTGCAAAAAAGTTACTCGATGTCACCTGAATCACCGCGCCTTTAAGCAACTAATTTTATTTAATATAATATCTTTTCTATTGCAACTCTTATGGTTAATATCCCCTTTCTTGTCCTTTTTTCGTTCACCGTTTTATTTAATATCAGAAATTTATGCCAAATTCAACGTTCAATTATAACAGTTTGTTACGTAAACTGATTTCAGATTCAAACGTACACTCCGGATTACGTGTATTGATTGCCATGAGCATGACATTTATCCCGGCCATTACGTTTTTTCTTCTGCCTTTTTTTGATCAGGACAGTTTCCATGTTTCAATTACTCTCTGCCTGGGGGTGATGGCCTGCGGCATTGTGGAAACGGACGATAACGATCGTAACAGACGGAAATTTATTTTTACCATCGCATTCTGCTTTATTATCGCCTCGTCCAGTGTCGAGTTGTTAATGAACTATCCAGCCGCTTTTGCGATCGGTTTATTGCTATCAAGTTTTGCTTTTATGATGCTCGGTGCGTTGGGAAATCATTATAATAGAGTGGGGTTTGGTAGTATCTTAATCGCAATTTATACCATGATAGGTTATCAGGAAGGTATCGGCTGGTATGAACAGCCCATTCTTTTGACGCTGGGGGCATTATGGTATGGCTTGTTTTCCCTTATCTGGAACTATTATAGCCCCTACCGTTCCTTAAGGGAGCAACTGGC
This sequence comes from Psychromonas sp., assembly GCA_049667005.1. Taxonomy (GTDB): domain Bacteria; phylum Pseudomonadota; class Gammaproteobacteria; order Enterobacterales; family Psychromonadaceae; genus Psychromonas. The sequence goes on along the minus strand of JBATHQ010000024.1, from coordinate 1,787 downwards.
ACAGCTATATTTCTCCTTGAGCCGTTATCAGGAACAAAAATCGGCTCTATTCAACGAAAAAGAAGGCGCAAGCAAAGCCGGAATACTTGCCGTACGCCAGCAATTAGCGATTCGTAATATTGCTATCACCGCGCGTTTAGATCAGTGTAAACGGATCATTCAATCACGTTTTCAATTCAACCAAAAACAACCGAAACTGGATCAACTTAATTATTATTATTTTGTCGCAGAGCAGATTCACGAACGTATCAGTGCCAGTCAGTATTTATACAGTCAATTAGAAAAGTCCTTCAAAGAAAGTCAAATATTGGAAGGTTTCCACCAGTTGTTATTACAATTAAGCGAAGAGTATTATCAAATTGGCTCCGCGATCACCGATAAAAAAAACTATCATCACAGCCGCCGCTTAAAATGGACCGTTAACGCATTGGCAGATCAGTTACACCTGCTCAAACAAAAACCACAGTTTATTAATAATAAAAAAGCACTGCAGGGGTTAGAGGGTATTTACGAAAATCTCAATGGCATCGATCTGCTGCTGCGAAGCCTTATGCCGGTTGAGAGAAATAACGAAAATCAAGCTCCAGTGATTGCCATAGAAGCAATAACCCCAGCAACTGAACCGGCGTACAAACAGATACTTGCGGCAATGACCCCAACTAACCCGAACTTTAAACATGCCGCGCGGATCAGTATCGGTCTATTTGTCGCTTTTATTCTTCAGCAAACATTACAACTAACCCACGGTTTCTGGATTTTACAGACGGTCTTTTTTGTTTGTCAGCCAAGTTTCAGTGAAACACGCAAACGTCTGGTATTACGTAGTTTGGGGACATTATTCGGCATTCTATTAGGTTACCCGATTATAATGTTTGTCGATGGCAGCGTTGCACAGGTCGTCTTACTGGTCATAACAGCTTGCCTGTTTTTTACCTATTTGCGCACTAACTATGGTTTAGCAGTAGTATTCCTAACCCTGTTCGTGATGTTCATATTCAATCTGTTAAACGGCACAGGGATGGAAATTTTACCCTATCGCATAGGTGAAACGATCATAGGCTGCGTATTAAGCGCGCTAGTCGTCACCTTTATATTTCCCGATTGGCAGTTCCTGCGCTTTCCAGCCCTAGTCAACCAACTGTTAATATTAAGCGGTCGCTATTTTAAACAAGTCAGTGATCAGTACCAGTACGGAAGAAGTGAAAATCTGAATTATCGCATGACACGTTTTCAAACGTTTCAGAGTGATGCGGTATTAGCAACCGCATGGCAAAATATGCTCTTTGAGCCTCATTCTAAACAACAGCTTCACCAGGAAGTTTACGCACTGGTCAATCGTTGTGATGCCTTAGTTTGTTATATTGCCGCGTTGGCCTCTCACCGTCATAAAATTGATGATTTTGGAAACAATATTGAAATACAAAGTTTAATCGAAAAGACCTGCCGACAAATTTATTTAGCCTATCAGCCGCAGTTAGTGGATAAAGATGAGCTTATGAACACCATTGCAGAGTTAGAAAACCTGGAACATGATGTTAACGGTGAAATCCTATTGATTGTTGAGCAATTACGATTAATTGCCTCTACCGCCGTCGACATTCAATTAATTTTGCAACAGGTTAATTTTAAGGATATAAAGCAACGCTAAAATATCTTGATAGTGTTTAATGGTAGAGGATATACAACTCCTTTTACAACAGGTAAACTCCGTTTCTGATCATATTAGCGCAAAGACAAAGGAAAAAAAATTGTTATTTAACGGTCAAGAATACCCGACTGATCCGCAA
>JBATHQ010000023.1:0-3155 GCA_049667005.1 Psychromonas sp. | reverse complement strand
GCTTGTTCCGGAGTGAGTACACCAGCAGACAAGACGGCGACCTGGCCTTCAAGCATCGGGTAAAGCAGATCAACATTCACACTGTCTGCTGTGTAATTAATAATGTTGTAAGCATTGTACAGACCGTCTTTACGCAAGTTAGTCTTAATACTTTCATCGATAACTTTAAGGCTTACAACAAGCATCTGTGTAATCGCAGCACCCTCAACGTTGGTTTTACCAGAGAAGCCATTTTTGTAAACAGCGGCACGGTAGTCAGCGGCTGCCGTTGCAAGCTTTCTTAATACTGCATTACGCGCTGTACTGCTGATAACACCCTGATTAAGAATGGTATTCGCTTCCTGCAAAATTTGTGCAGTCGCACTAACCCACTGTGCTAATTCAGCTGAAAGTTGTACATTACCCGCATGGCCTTCTAGCAACTCTTGTAGGAAAGCAACATAACGGCGCATGTAATATAAGGTCACCATCGATAAACCAGTACCAACTATAGCGTTATTTGCATCATTCCATTCTGGTCGTTGTGTATTTAACCAGATACCACCATCAACCACTAAATTTCCCAGTTTAGCCAATAGTGGCACCAGTAATTTCTCAGTTAAGTTAACCATGTAAACATTGTTATCTGTATCTAATAACAGTCTGCCGTCACTTCCTAAGTGCGCAACTCGCGCTTCAATAACCGCTTGTTTGTCGTCATTGAAGAGCACTGTATTTTTGGCATCTGCAAATATTTTATCGACGCCTTCAATTTCGTAAGGCACATTGGCATAGCTGAAAATTTCAGTATCCAGTAACGCGTTTAGCTCTTGCGGCTGATATTTCTTCGATAATTCTAAGAATTTAAGCAGATAAATAATCTGGTGATCACCCCAGTAACCGATATTACTCCAGGCATCATCTTCCTCTACAAGTTCCCAGTCAATGCCCGCTTTAGTAATACGGTATGGGTTATAGCCATCGATAGTCGATGCATTAACAAACTTAGCAATAAACGATTTGATGAAATTCGGATAACTTAAACTCAGTGCTTCCCAGTTCTGGAAAATATCACGCCAGTTACCCTGGTATGATAACAGACGGTCACCATTGTCATCTTTTAGTTTGATTTCAAAATGGTTCCACGGGCGACTTGGATCACCATGACGACGACCAAAGGTTAAAGGTAAGTATTCATAACAGAGACGTACTAGCTGCGTATCGTTCTCTTTTGCTGCTAACGTTATCAATTCCTGATAGTCAAAACGCTCAGGTAGCGTCGCAATAAATGCACTGTTTTTTTCCGCTACCGCTTTATTGGCAGCGCTCAGGGTTTTGACAAAATCTTGCTTTTCAACCCAATATTGATCAACAACGACACCACCACGCATATTATTAAACAGTACATTGGCATAATGGTGAACGCTTGTTTCATCTTCAGCCGTTTTTTGGTAAGCATCGCTGCCCGCCATTAGCATGATAAGATCCTGATGATTTGCCTGGATCGATTGCTTGATACTCTGTGCAATGCTTTCCTCAGCGCTTAAATTCTGCTGCAGGGCAACAATGCCGCTATGGGTTTTATCGATATCAGCAACGATCATCCAACTGTCTTCCTGTTCTGCGGGCAGTTGACAGTGTTTATGAATGAAATATGCGCCCCGTAAACCGCGGCACAGGGTTTCATTAGTGATTTGTTTACCACGACGGAAAGCGCCGATCTGCTCGCTTGACAGTAAGATTGACTGACAGTTGTCGACCACACTGAATACCGTTGTTGCACGTAATGATTCAGCAGGCTCTGCACGATCGCTTAATTTGGCATATAAGCTGTAGCTTGCCAATGATGAATCAGGGATTAATTCATTCCATTTGTAAGCATCAAGTAATGCACTGCTGGACTGCATCACAGCAAGCGGTGCATTTGGCGGTAGAATATTTTGAATACCGTCAAGGATTTCAAATGTAACGGCTTTTGCGGCGTTATTTTTTACTGTTGATGTACGCACAAAACCGTATTGCTCACTGGTCGCCCATTGATATTTAAAGGTCAGTCCCAGATTCAGGTTGATCTCTTCAAAAATGATCTTATCGCCAGCCACATTTTTATACAGATTGCGCTCAACCTGATACAGGCCATTGTGCTGAAGATTAAAGGGTTCCCATTTTTGACAGCCTGTTTCAGTCTGCACTCTTACAATTGTTTTACTGCCGGTGTTTTCTGCATTTTCATGAATATAATCGACAGATTTATAAGGAAAAAGAGCATTTTCAGGTCGAATTCGGCCTGCCGACAAGCAGCCTGTGGAAGAGATAAATAACCAGTGATCACCCGCTGAGACAACACTGATAAAAAAGGGCTTCATTTGATCTGCATTTGCAATCTGATAGTACTTGTCGCCATCCAGGGCAACAAATTTTCCTGAGACATCGCTCAAAGAGTCATTGATATTTTTATTTGTCATAGTAAAACCTAATTCTAAGTAAGCGCTTTCTTTGCGCGAAATGAAATTAATATGTTATCAGTTAGATATTGTGACAGCGAATAAAATGATCGTCCGCAATTTGCGTAATAGCGGGGAAACTACCACTGCATTTATCTAAAACACGAGGACAACGTGCAGCAAATGGACAACCTTTACTTGTCGGTCTCCATAATGGTATCTCACCTTTTTTAGCACCTAATTCGCGACGACCACTTTTACCCGCTTCAGGCACCGCTGAAAGTAATAGTTGCGTGTAAGGATGTTGAGGAGTCTGCGTGACTTTGTCACTCGCCCCCCATTCGACCATATGACCGACGTACATCACCGCAGTTTTTTCGGCAAAATATCTCGCCGTCGCAATGTCATGGGTAATATACATAAACGAGATGCCGTGTTTATCTTTGAGATCGGCCATTAAGTTTAAAATACCTAAGCGCACAGACACATCCAGCATCGATATCGGCTCATCGGCCAAAATTACTTCCGGATCAACCGCTAACGCGCGGGCAATAGCAACACGCTGCCTTTGTCCACCGCTTAACTCAAATGGGTATTTTTGTGCAGTTTCAACGGCAGGAAATAAGCCAACCAACTCAAGAAGTTCATAAACCAGTTTCTCAACGGTTTCTTTATTGCCACGCTTATGGATAAGCAGAGGGCGCGCAATATGATGGAAAATAGAGTGCACTG
>JBATHQ010000022.1:0-9555 GCA_049667005.1 Psychromonas sp. | reverse complement strand
CGCCACACCTGCAACCTTTGTCGCTAAAAACTCAAATCGTGATGCTGAAAACGAAATAGCCAATGATTACGTCCATGCAAATGTCGATTTTCTGGCCGGAGGTGGTTTCCGTAACTTCATTTCTGGTGATGGCTCTAAGCGCAAAGATGATCGCAATCTAGTCAATGAATTTAAAGATCAGGGTTACCAAACCTTTATCGGTAAAGAGTCGACACGATCATTCTTAAACTACACACCAAAAGCCGGCGAACAAGTACTTGCCCTGTTCACTAAGTCACACCTTCCTTACGCCATTGATCGTGTCGCAGACGTCACGCCTTCACTATCACAAATCACTCAAAAAGGGATTGAATTACTAGCGAAAGATAAAGATGGATTTTTCCTGATGGTTGAAGGTGGACGTATTGACCATGCCGCTCATGCCAATGATATTGCGGGTGTGATCGGTGATACCATTGCTTTTGATGATGCTGTAAAAGAAGCCATCACGTTCTATCACCAACACCCTAAAGAAACACTGGTTGTCGTCGTGGGCGATCACGAAACAGGTGGTATGGGTCTGGGCATGGGCGAACAATACTTTATGAATTTAGAGCAAGTAGCCAACTTTAAGGAGTCAATTGAAGATAAGTTGCAAGGTATGTATAAAGGTGATCATGACGCTTTTTTCAAACATATCAGTATAAAATTTGCCCTCAATAATTTAACTGCCGAAGAGAAAGCGAGCATCGAAAAAGCAATGTTTTTTGTCGATGCCGGTAAAAAAGATGAAGCTAAAGTTTGGGGGGGATATGATCCGGTTGCCATGGCGGTTGCTCATATAACCTCAAAGCGTGCAGGTATCTACTGGACATCTTATGCCCACACTGCGACTCAACTACCTATTTCAGCCCTTGGCATTGATGCCACTACTTTTGGTGGTTTTTCAGATAATACTGATGTTGCTAAAAAACTCGCTAACATAATGCATGTAAAAATTGGTCAATAAATGACACTTCTGATCACTAAAAGTGAGGACAACAATATCCTTACTTTTGGTTTTTTATGTGTTTATCTGCAGACATAAATGAGCGTTTTAAAATAGGAAAAATCATGCGTGGAATATCTCTGGCGTTGGCTGTTTTGATAGCAACAGCTCTTTATAGCTTTATTTATAACTCTCATTCAGACCCCTTATTGTCCCATAAAGTAGCCGATGTTATATCGGTTGATAACGAGCGCGTCACTATCATTGGCACCGCGCGATTAGGCGATCAAAAACTCATCATTGAATTAAATAATGGTCATCGAGTGAGTGTTGCCAATATGCTTACAGGTGCGCTTGAATATGATGAATTTTATGAACTAGGTGATAGCCTTATCGTTGCCGAAAAAAACAATCGCTATCAGGTGGTTGCACGGTATCGTCTGCCTGTGCTAGTGAGCTTAATGCTGCTTTTCGCTATCGGTTTATTAGCTTATGCTAAGCGTGTTGGATTTTTTGCACTGCTTTCATTTATTGGCTCAATCTTTATTATTTTTGGTCTGCTTATTCCCGGATTGCTCGCTGGACTTCCGCCTATTTTGATTACCATGCTTACCGTGTTGGTACTCAGTAGTATGATTATTTTTTCCGTTGCAGGTTGGACAGTTAAAGCTAAAGCTGCATTATCCGGCACGGTAATTGGACTTGTTTTTACCACGGTACTTTGCATCATTGTCGGTAAATTATTACACCTTGACGGTATGACACAGCCGCTTGCCCAACCCTTACTGTTTGAAAATGGCATGCAGTTGGATATGGTCGGCATTCTCTATGCCGCTATTTTGGTGGGCGCCAGTGGTGCAGCAATGGATGTCGCCATGGAAATGGCCGCAACCATGGAGGAGATCAAATTTAACAGTCCAGAGATCAGTCGAGAAAACTTATTAAAATCGGGTCTTAAAGTGGGCAATGCCGTTATCGGGACGATGACCACCACCCTATTACTCGCCTATGCAGGCGGTTTTTTAACACTACTCATGTTATTTGTCAGTCGCGGTAACAGTTTAATGCAGATTCTGAATATGAAGTTAGTCGCTTCAGAAATCACCCGCACACTTATTGGTAGCCTCTCCTTAATTCTTGTCGGACCAACCACCGCATGGATAGCGAGCATGATGCTGAGCAAACCGAATAAACTGCCAAATCGAAGTGTTACAATCGAAACACCAGAGCAACTAGCAACATCTGAAAAAAATTGAACGATACACACAATGTGTCATTACCACGAGATATTACAGACAAAACACCACAAAAAAGTGATGTCATACGTATTAGAGCTAAACAATATAAAATTTTTCATTTTTGGATAAAGAGGATATGGAGAAGTGGGCAGGTTCAGAATCCATTTTCTTTGCAGGAAAATTCAGAGAGGGTAAAAGGAGAACTTTACACTAACAAGACCTGTTAGCGTTCAGCCAACAGGCTGACTCTCATACACAAGTTTTTCTTGACTTGTTACGTTCTTGTGATCTAATTATTTCTTTTGATTAGGTTGTACGTATGTTTAATGAAAATCCGGAGGTTTGGGCTAACTTTCTCTTTGGCAAAGCTGAATTAGGCGATCCTAGACGCACTAAAAGAGTCGTTCAAGTTGCGACTGATTTAGCTGCAAATGCTACTCGCTCGGTTGCTATCGCAAGTGAAAACCCAGCGGAAATAGAAGGTGCTTATCGCTTTGCCCGTAACGACATGATCTCTGCGGAGGATATTGCATTAGCAGGATTCTTAAAAACAGATCAACTGGTTGAACAAAGGCCCCTCGTACTATCAATACAGGATACCACTGGGCTTAGTTACAAACATTCTGTATGCAAAGAATTGGGGGACGTCAATTCAGCGTCTGAGCAGAGTAAGAATCCAGTGGGGAGAACTTTATATGTTCACTCTACCTTGATGCTTGACGCAAACTCAGAGCAGGTCTTGGGATTAGCATACCAAGATTACTTTTATAGGGAAAAAAAGGTCCAAGGCAAATCCCATCAATTACAATGTCGCGCTAAAGAAGAGAAGGAAAGTTTTAAGTGGCAAAAAGCTCAGGAGACTTTATCGGCTCGAATAAACTCCACGAGTAACATTATTGATGTGTGTGATAGAGAAGCGGATATTTATGAATATCTAGATCATCAAATAAGTACTAATAATCGTTTCTTGGTAAGAGCGAGTGAGAACAGACTCCTACATCAACCTAATGGTAAAGTCAGAGATATCATAAGCTCTCTCGATATTAGTGGTTATTACAGCATTGATATTAAACAAAAAGGTGGACGTAAGCAGCGTACCGCTAAAATAGGATTAAGTTACGAAAAAATAGTGCTTAAAAAACCTCAGCGAGCCATTGGGCAGAAAGCATTACCGTTGAATATGATTGTATGCCAAGAAGTTGACGCCACTGATATAAAAGAAAAACTCTGCTGGATTTTATATACAACAGAGGAGATTAATAGCATAGAAGATGCCCGAAAAATAGTAAGGTATTACGAACTACGTTGGCGGATTGAAGAGTTTCACAAAGTATGGAAAACAGACGGAACAAATGTTGAAGCGCTGCGAATGCAAAAGCGTGAGAACTTAAAACGCATAGCGGTAATAAAGGCGTTTATTGCGGTTAGGTTATTGCAGTTACAAGATTTAGCACAAAACAATGATCAAGCTAAAGAGATTGCATGTACTTGTAGTTTTAGTGAGCTATCTTGGCGAATCCTTTGGGCTAGGGTTGAGAAGAAGAAAAAGCAGCCAGAGCACCCACCATCATTGCATTGGGCATATTATGCAATAGCCAGATTGGGCGGTTGGTATGATAGTAAAAGAACAGGCAGGGTTGGCGTTAAGGCACTTTGGGATGGCTGGTTAAAACTGGTAACCTTGGTGGAAGCCGTAGAAATCGTAAAAGATTTAGAAATAGGAGGATAACCTCCTATTTCTAAAGCAAATAAATAATGAGCTGTCAAGAAATACTTGTGATCAAGAGACAGGCCGACAGGGCAAGATCATACTCCATTGACCATGCTTTAACTTTGTGATCAAATTACCACCAAAAAAGGTGGTAACCATGTCATTTATCGAACATTTTAATGAACTTGAAGATTCTCGTTCGCACATCAATAAAAAACACGACCTCTTAGATGTTATTTTCTTGACCATCGTCGCCATTATCTCGGGGGCTGAAGGTTGGAAAGATATAAAACAGTTCGGAGACAATAAACTCAATTGGTTGCGTAAATTTAGAGACTTCGAAAATGGGATTCCAGTTGATGACACCATCGCCCGTATCATCAGTTCATTAGAGCCAGAAGCTTTGATGAAATGCTTCATCAAGTGGGTAAATGAAGTCAGAGAAGCCAATGGACAAAGCACAATCGCTTTCGATGGTAAGACTTTACGGCATTCTTTTGATGGCGATAGGAAAACAGCACTACACAGTGTCTCAGCCTATGCTGTTGAACAAGGACTTGTACTTGCTCAATGTAAATCTAAAAGCAAAAAGAATGAAGTCTCAACGGTTATGGAACTTATTGAATTACTTGAACTTAAAGGAAATATCATCACAGCTGATGCGATGCATTGCTTAAAGAAAGTCGCCAAAGCTGTTGATAAGAAAGGCGGCGACTATATGCTCCAAGTAAAAAACAATCAGAGTAAATTGAACAAAGAAATTCAAGCCTTCTATCATAAAACTCGACGCGACTCTCCAGAATTAATAAGGCAAGGCGAATTTGAACAAGTAAATGATGGTCACGGCCGAATAGAGCAGCGTACTTATACTCAATTAGTCGTCACCGACTGGTTAGTCCAGCGAAAAGGCTGGGCCAACTTTAATACTGTTATTGAAGTTGTACGCAAACGTTTTATTAAAGATAAAACATCTACAGAAACAGCTTATTACATCAGTTCATTACCACTCAATCCGAGGGATGCAGCTAAAGCAATCAGGAATCACTGGGGAATCGAAAACTCATCACACTGGGTACTTGATATGACTTTTCGTGAAGATGAATCAAGAATACGGCGCGGAGATGCGCCTGAGAATATGGCCACCTTCAGACGATTTGCGATGAATTTAGCCCGTTTAAGTCCAATCAAAGACAGTATGAAAGGTAAGTTAAAACAGGCTGCCTGGTCAGATGAAGTTAGGGAAAAACTTATATTTGAATAAAAAATAACCAAGTATGATTTTTCCCTGACAGGCCGAAAGGCGATAAGCCGAAAGGCGATAAGGCCGAAAGGCGATAAGGCGAAAGGCTCAGCTTTCTAGCTTTCTAGCTTTCTAGCTTTTTAGCTTTTTAGCTTTCTAGCTTTCTAGCTTTCTAGCTTTCCAGCTTTCCAGCTTTCTAGCTTTTTGATTAAAGCACCCGCTCGCCAAAATGAAAGACACAGAATTCACCTTCCTGCATTTTGTACCACTGTTCATTATTAGTTAAAGGACGGGTAGCGATAACGGTCACCACATCTGTATCTGAAGTCTCTTTCTGGAAATCGATAACCATATCTTCATCGATCAGTTGCGCTTTGCCAAAGGGGGCACGGCGTGTTATCCAGGTAAGGTTATTGGTGCAGTAACACATTACATATTCACCATCACTTAATAACATATTAAAGACACCCATCTCACGCAGCTTATCGGCATAACCCGCAACCTGTTGAAATACAGCCAGCATATCTTCAGGCTCGCTTTGATGCTGCTGGTATAGCTGATCGATGATCCAGCAGAAAGCGCGCTCGCTATCGGTTTCGCCAACGGGAAAGGCGCGTCCCATCGGCAGCATTTCGTAACCGGTTAATTGTCCATTATGGGCATAAGTCCAGTTTTTACCCCACAATTCACGTACGAATGGATGGGTATTTTCTAAACTGACTCCGCCTCTATTCGCCTGGCGGATATGACTTATCACCGATTTACTCTTAATCGGATACTCTTTGACTAACTGGGCAATACGCGAATCACAACTGGGGTTAGGATCCTTAAAACTGCGGCAGCCTTTTCCTTCGTAAAAAGTGATTCCCCAGCCATCTTTATGAGGACCGGTTTCACCGCCACGCTTTACCAATCCAGTGAAACTGAAACAGATATCCGTCGGTACATTGGCACTCATCCCTAATAATTCACACATTTATAAAACCTACTATTGTTAAGCCATTTTCTGTTCAATTAAATAAATCAAAATATGGATAATTTTGATATGTACTTCCTGAATCCTGTCTGCGAAACCAAAATGGGGAACACGAATTTCCACATCGGCAAGCCCCGCCATTTTTCCGCCATCTTTACCGGTTAAAGCAATAATCGTAATCCCTTTTGCTTTTGCTGTTTCGATGGCTCGTAAAATATTTTTAGAATTACCGCTGGTTGACAGGCAAAATAGCACATCACCTTTGCGCCCTACTCCTTCTAAATAACGCGAAAAAATTGCATCATAACCGTAATCATTGCCAACGCAGGAGATATGACTTGGGTCTGAAATAGCTATCGCAGGGTAAGCAGGTCGTTCTTCACGGTATCGCCCGGTTAACTCCTCGGCAAAATGCATTGCGTCACAATGTGATCCGCCGTTACCACAAGCCAGTACTTTGCCGTCGTTTTTAAAAGTATCTGCGAGCAGAGTGGCAGCTTGTTCAATATTTTTTAGGTTTTGCTCGTCGGCGATAAATGCCTGCAAGACTTTTTCAGCTTCTAATAACTCATCTTTGATCATTGATAAATTCATAATCTTTCTTCTTATTTAGCTTTTAGTTAGGAACAATGCATTAATGCGGAAATAGCTATTTTTACATAGTTGGGAGAGTGATAATAGTCTCTTAAGGCTCACTGTGAAATAAAAACCACCGTCTGTGCTGCTGTTTAGCCAACAGCGAATAGAATGTTTATATTTCAAACAAAGGTTAAGCAGCACTTACCAGGTTTTACCCAAAGAGAAAAACAACTGCACTTCATTATCGACTCCATCACTTCGGCTTATCCCGTAACCGACACCTAAAGCTGCCGGACCAAAACTGGTTTCTGTCCCTAAAAACAGACTGCCCGAAGTAATTAATTCGTTTAGATTGACACTATCATTTATTGCCCATACGTTCCCGGCTTCCAAACTCGTCCCTAAATACAGCGGCAATCCGCTATTACCGAGAATTTTACTGCCTAAATCATATTGATAAACAGCAGCGGCAAATACTTTATGGGCTCCAATAATGGCATCTTTTTCATAACCGGAAAGGTTTAAAAAACCACCCAATTCTGAAACACGGATGGTAAAATCATTATCACTTAGTACGGTGGACAATGAGGATATGCCCATAAGAGTATGCTTGCCGAGGCCAATAGCGCCCCGCCAGTCAAGATTCACTTCAACTGAGCTGTCTTCTGAATTACCCAAAAAAGTATCATCGTATTGATCATTGCGCAAATAAAGATCCACAGATATTTTATTACCCCGAGTTGGAAAATTGATGCTATTGAGATCATCAAAACCTAAGGATAGATAGCCCCCCAACGAACTGTAATCCAACGACGGATATTCGTTGTTATCAAAGTTAATGTCACCTATTTCACCAAGCACCCCTAGTTCAGAAAGTCCATTCTGAGTAAAGTGGTAACCCAGACCAAGACTGGCCAGACCATAGGTGTTGGTTATTTCCGGTCGGATCAGATCCGATGAAAACAACCCCTCTGCATATTTGTCCTGCTTATACTCAATACGTGCGCGACTGAAAAAATCATGATGATTGTCCCAGGGTTGATAAAACTCAGTCGCAATTTTCGACTCCCATCCCAAAGAGAGCTCATTTTTCCACTGTCCGCCATTATCTGTAATATCGGTAAGAATATAAGCAAGATCCAACGAAACTTGCGAATCACTGGAATGACTACCTTGCCAGCTGAAACCGAAATGCAGGTAATTAGGTCCCCATGACTTTGCTCTGGTTTTTACTACTAAAACACGCCCGGCATTTCTATCAATAAATTCAGCATTCACAGCGTCAAATCGATTTAATGCATAAAGGCGTGAAATAGCCGCATCTAATACCTCTTTACTGACCACATCACCAATATTGATACCCAACTCACGCTTAATAATTTCCTGCTCAACCTTGGAGTCATTTTCATAGCGAATTTCAACAACAGGTTTGGATAAATTTTTTATCCATCGCTCTTTTTTGATTATTTTTTGCCGCTGATAGTCGGCATACTGCTGTTCACCGATGCTCAGCGCTTGTATTTTATCAATATTTTCCAGTGCGGATTTCTCACCTAAAGCTAGTGCGGTAGACATCATGGAGAAATCGGCAGTGCCTAACTGATCGATCTCCGGACGAATTATCAAATCTTTTTCATCGAGCAGATCGATTTGTCTTGTGGTGGTGTTAATGGTTAATATGTTGGATAATTGATCCAGTACATCCACGGTGAGATTAATATCTTTTTTATCCAGCAGGGGAGAGCCGATATCAACGGCGATAACAATATCAGCGCCCATCAGTTTAGCAACATCCACCGGCATATTATTCACAATACCGCCATCAACCAGTAATCTGTCATCAATAATCGTCGGGTAAACCACCCCGGGCACGGTGGATGATGCTTTCATCGCATCAACTAGACTTCCAGAATTAAGCACTACGGCTTCAGCCGTTGCCATGTCTGTCGCCACTGCGCGATAAGGGATAGGTAAATTATCAAAATGGGCAAATTGGCCGACCGCACCTGCTGAAAGTTTGAGTAATTGAAAAACAGACTGGCCGAGCAGCAGACCGCTGGGCATTTTAATTTTTGCGTCGCTATAACCCACCCTCAAGTTGATGTTGTATTCGTCCCTTAATTGTTTGTCTTCATAGTGTAAATTCTGGCGCGGTATAAAATCTGAAAAACCTTTGTCCCAATCGACATTGAACATCATCTCTTCAATCTCTTGTGCATCGTAACCCAGAGCATAAAGACCGCCAACATAAGCACCGACACTTGTCCCGGCAATAAAGTCAATCGGGACATGATTACGTTCCAGTACCTTTAAAATACCGATATGCGCAGCCCCTTTCGCCCCCCCGCCTCCTAAAACCAGACCTATTTTAGGACGTGTTTCCGCGCAAGCGATTGAGGGCAGAAGAATAAACAACAGAAAAAAATAACGCAGCATAGACTTACCTATTTAATTTAAACTAATTTACTTACTGTATTAAGCATACACATTTTTCAACTCTACCACAGTGAAGACGGTTACCCTTTTTTCAGGCATACCATGTGGATCCCATTTATTAAGCTTAAGTTGTTAAACGTAAACTTCTTTACAAAATAAACGGTTTACTGCTATAAGAAAACTTTACTAAACATTAGCGAGTTGTGCAGATGCATATAATAAATTTTGAGGCATTTTTAATTGCCATAACGATTCTCACCTTAACACCGGGTCTCGATACAGCACTGGTTATCCGTAATAGCAGCCGTTCAGGTGGTGTTGATGGCTGTATTACCAGTTTAGGCATCTGCATGGGACTGTTTGTCCACGCGACCTTCTCCGCCGTGGGTATTTCAGCAATCTTGCTGC
>JBATHQ010000021.1:0-5237 GCA_049667005.1 Psychromonas sp. | reverse complement strand
AAATTATTTTAGCGAATCCGCGCGGTTTTTGTGCCGGCGTTCATCGCGCTATTTCAATTGTTGAGCGCGCATTGGATATTTTTACACCGCCTATTTATGTGCGTCATGAAGTCGTTCATAACCAGTATGTAGTTGATGGTTTGAAGGCCCGTGGAGCGGTGTTTGTCGAAGAACTCGATGAAGTGCCAGATAACAATATTGTTATCTTCAGCGCACACGGCGTTGCGCAATCGGTCCGTGAAGAAGCCAAACGTCGTGACCTTAAAGTCTTTGATGCGACCTGCCCGTTAGTGACCAAAGTGCATATGGAAGTCACACGCGCCAGCCGTCGCGGTCAGGAGTGCATTCTGATTGGTCATCAAGGCCATCCTGAAGTGGTTGGGACGATGGGGCAATATGATAACATCAAGGGCGGGATTTATCTGGTTGAATCTCCCCAAGATGTCGACAAGTTACAGGTTAAAAATCCCGATAGCCTCTGTTACAGCTCACAAACAACATTATCGGTTGATGACACTGCCAATGTGATTAAAGCGTTGCGGGATAAGTTTCCGAGTATCGAGGGACCACGTAAAGATGATATCTGTTATGCAACCCAAAACCGTCAGGATGCCGTTCAGGATCTCGCACAAAAAAGCGATCTTGTTTTAGTGGTCGGCTCGACAAATTCATCCAACTCTAATCGTTTGCGGGAAAAAGCCAGCAGTGTCGGAATTAATGCTTATCTGATTGATAATGAGAAAGATATTCAGAGTGAATGGTTTGTAAATGTAAAAGTGGTCGGCGTGACCGCGGGCGCTTCTGCACCTGAAGTGCTGGTGCAGGCGGTGGTTGATAAACTGCAGAAACTTGGCGGAATCGTGGTTACTGAAAACCCCGGCGTGGAAGAAAACACCGTTTTTGAAGTACCGGCGGAACTGCGCATTAGGCAGCTGGATTAATTTTAATAAATTTATTTGAATATTTTGCTCGGGGAAAAACCGAACAGCATAGCGTTTTTGACATTTTCTATCTGTATATTTAGTCTATTTAGTATTACAGTAGTCATTACTATTTTCGTTTAAAAACAACATAAAGAGATTACCATGAAAAAAATAGAAGCCATTATTAAACCATTTAAAATGGATGATGTTCGTGAAGCGCTTGCTGAAATTGATATCACCGGTATGACAGTTTCTGAAGTGAAAGGTTTCGGTCGTCAAAAAGGGCATACTGAGCTTTATCGTGGCGCTGAATATATGGTTGATTTTTTACCAAAAGTAAAAATAGAGCTAGTGGTTAAAGAGGAATATGTTGAACGCTGTATTGAAGCCATTATGGCAACAGCACAAACGGGAAAAATTGGTGATGGTAAAATCTTCGTGACGCCAGTTGAACGTGTTATTCGTATTCGTACCGGTGAAGAGGATCATGAAGCGCTATAATCGCTTGCTATTATCTAATCGAATAGGAAATAAAAAGGAGAACTAGGTTCTCCTTTTTATTGTCTTGCGTTGCAGCTTATTAGTTTTATAGGGTATTAATTTTAAAGGCTATGAAAGCGCGCGTTTTGCGGGAAGTTTAATTTTAATACTGCCAATGCATTCTGTTTCGGCTCTTCAATATCCAACACTTCGTAACCTTCAATCATAATTTCTAATGCCTGCTCGATCACCGCACTGTCAGGATAATTGTTTAATACTATTTTGCAGCGGTTAATCGCGGCAATATAAGCGTCGCGTTTGATATACCACTGCGCAATCGCAATCTCATAACGTGCCAGGGTATCCTTTATAAAGATAATTCTTTGCTGTGCATCGACAGCATACTGGCTGTTTGGGTAATATTTGATAACTTGCGATAAATCTTTAAAGGCTTGCATAGCGTTGCTTGGATCTTTATTAAAATGATCAATTTTGAATAAATCTTGGAAAAATTGCTGATCCGCATCCATATAGGTTAAACCACGCATATAATAAACGTAGTCAAGATCCTGATGGGTTGGATTAAGTCGTAGAAAGCGATCTATGCTGGCAAGTGCTAACGCCGTTTCGTTGCGTTTGTAATAGGTATAAATCAGATCCAGTTGCACCTGATCCGAATGCGCGCCAAAGGGGTAGCGGGTATCTAAAGCTTCTAAAATATCCGATGCTTTTTCAAAATTTGCAGATTCCAAGGCGCTTTTTGCTTCTTCATAAAGTACCACGGGTGGTTTATCATCCACTTTTGGTTTGTCTGCTTTTTTAGAAGAGCAGGCGGTGTTCAATAAAACAATCACAAGAGATGACGTTATTAGTCTGAGGATCTTTTTCATAAGTGTTATAATGCCAATGCAGATAAAAAGCACAGTATCTTCTATCGACCCAGAAAAGAAAAGTTAAAAAAGATAAAATGTGACAGTATCACCGTGCCGACAACAAAATTAATCATATTTATGGCTGTTTGATAGGTTTTTTCTCTGTCGAAGAAATAAATTAATCAATGTGCCATTAAACAATAGTGTAGAAAAAGAGAACAATATATGAGTCAAGAGTTAAACCTCACCGCAGAAGTTACTGACCAGCAACTCGGGTTTCGATTAGATCAGGCAGTAGCGTCACTATTCCCAGACTATTCTCGTACGCGGATTAAAGAATGGATTTTGGCTGATATGGTCAAAATCGACGGGGAAGCCGTAAATCGTCCCCGCGAAAAAGTGTATACCGGGCAAACGGTGGAAGTAAGTGCCGTGCTCGAAGATGAAGTTGTCTATAAAGCGCAAAATATTAAATTAGAGATTGTCTTTGAAGATGACGATATTATTGTCATTAACAAACCGGCAGGTTTAGTCGTTCATCCTGGTGCGGGTAACCCGGATGGGACGGTTTTAAATGCACTGTTAAACCACTATCCGAAAATTGTTGAAGTGCCTCGAGCAGGTATTGTGCATCGTCTGGATAAGGATACAACCGGTTTGATGGTGATAGCTAAAACCGTGCCTGCACAAACGCATTTAGTCGCGAGTTTACAGGCGCGACAAATAACACGTGAATACGATGCGATTGCAATGGGTGCTTTTACAGCGGGTGGATTGGTTGATGCGCCTATTGGACGAGATAAAGTGCATCGTACTAAAATGGCTGTCAACTCCACTGGCGGTAAACATGCCGTGACCCATTATCGCGTCTCTGAGAAATACCGCGCACATACCCGTTTGCGTTTACGCCTTGAAACAGGGCGCACGCACCAGATTCGTGTGCATATGATGCATATTGGTCATGTGCTTGCCGGCGATCCCGTTTATGGCGGTCGTCCTCGCCCACCAAGAGGAGCTTCGGAAGCGTTGTTAAATGTATTGCGCAATTTTAGACGTCAGGCGCTGCATGCGACTATGTTACGTTTAGAGCACCCTATTACCGGAGAGATGATGGAATGGCATGCACCTATCCCTGCGGATATGGCTGAACTGGCAGAAGCGTTACGTCAGGATATGATCCAGCATGGCGGCTAATAAGCCTTCCAATGTGCAGCTGCCAGAGGCCGACGCTTCTGCAGCTACCGATACTCAGGTATTGCCCACAAACGGTGCGGCTAATAAGCCCTCCAATGTACAGCCGCAGGAGGTCGATGTGCCTGCAGCTACCGATACTCAGGTATTGCCCACAAACGGTGCGGCTAATAAGCCTTCCAATGTGCAGCTGCCAGAGGCCGACGCTTCTGCAGCTACCGATACTCAGGTATTGCCTACAAACGGTGCGGCTAATAAGCCCACCGATCTGCAGTTGCTAAAACCCAACTGGTCGGCACCTGCGCATATTCAGGCGTTTTCCAGCACCCGTATTGGCGGATATAGTCAGGGCGCTTATGCGGGCTTGAATTTAGGCCTGCATGTCGCAGATGATCCCCTTGTTGTTTGCCAAAATCGTAGCTTATTATCGAAAACGTTATCGTTGCCGGAAAATCTGTGCTGGTTAAATCAAATCCACAGCACCATTTTACTCCGGATTGAGCAAAAGCTGCCTGTGGATATAAGCGCAGATGCGTCATGGACAACCGAGCAACAACAGCCATGCATCGTTATGACCGCCGATTGTCTGCCGGTGCTTATTACCGATAAACTGGGCACTTTTGTGTGTGCGGTGCATGCTGGTTGGCGAGGTTTATTTGATGGCATTATTGAAAAATCAATTGCGTCGATTTGTCAGACGTTAGGCGTTAATTCAGAAAATTTATTAGTCTGGTTGGGCCCCTGTATCGGAAACACGGCTTTTGCCGTCGGTGATGAAGTGCGTAGTGCCTTTATTGCAGATAATGAGCAGGCAACAGGCGCTTTTACTCCCTTTGAAGATCGCTGGTTGGCTGATTTACACCATTTAGCGCGTTTACGTTTGGCACCTTTTCAGGTCTTTGAAATTAGCGCAAGTGAGCACTGCACCTATAATGAAGCCGAGCTTTTTTATTCTTATCGCCGCGATAATATTACCGGGCGTATGGCAACCCTAATCTGGATTAATGAAACAGCCAAATAAGCAATGAAATTGTTGTACTGCCACTGAAAATACGATCCGTATTTTCAGTAGGTTGGCTATAAATAATAATCAATTGATAAATAATAACTTTTCAGTAAAAAAAACCTCTTTTCCCGCTATTTTTATTGTCCCACCTTGAAAATCGTACAATTAATCACCATCTTTAATGTTGTCTAATAGTAACATTTTTTAAGAGGGCATTATTATGCGTATGGACAAATTAACCAGTAAGTTTCAATTAGCGATTGCCGATGCGCAATCCTTAGCACTCGGGCATGATAACCAATATATAGAGCCAATCCACCTGATGCTTGCGCTGTTAAATCAGGATGGCGGTTCATTACGGCCGATATTCGCTGATTTAGAGGTCGATCTGAGTTTATTACGATCTCAGCTTTCCAAAGAACTTGAGCAACTTCCTAAGGTTGCCGGTATCGGCGGGGATATTCAAATATCAAATCAACTTAATACCCTGTTTAATCTGTGCGATAAATATGTGCAGAAATCCAAGGATAAATTTATTTCATCGGAGCTTTTTTTGGTCGCCGCCTGTGAAGATAAAGGGCGATTGGGAGATATTTTAAAAAAATTCGGGCTGAACAAGCAAAAAGTTGAGAAATCGATTGAAAAAATACGTGAAGGTCAAAATGTCACCGATCCCGATGCAGAAGGGCAAGAGAAAGCATTACAGAAATATACGATTGATTTAACTGAACGGGCGGAGCAGGGCAAACTCGATCCGGTGATTGG
>JBATHQ010000020.1:0-2854 GCA_049667005.1 Psychromonas sp. | reverse complement strand
TAACGTTTCTATCAATTTAATGGTTTTTTCATAATCGACAGAGTTGTCAATCCTTAAGTCAGCAGATTTAGCTACAAAACTGACCTTGGCATGTACACCTTCTATTTGATTAAGTGCTGTTTGTAATCGACTCGCACAACCGTTGCAGTTCATACCATAGACAGCTAATGTGACGCTTTTGGATAAAGACATACTTCCTCCTCGATTCAGTTTGGCAGCATATTAAATTAGCTTAAGCATACCCTTGGGGTAAGGTCAACCTTAGATTGCAATTATTATCTAGTTTATTATAGGGTCTTCTGCCTGAAGGCTGTTTTCTCGGCGGTGATTATCCTAAAATTTTTGCGCAGGAGATGGCAGAGTCCTGCGCAGACCGTTTTAGCAAAGTGTTATGTGCTTAAATAAGGTGAGGGTCTGGCCGAATTAAAGGCGTAGAAATCTGAATCTTTACCCACTTGAGAAATAAATTGTATAATATTTATTCTATTGTCCGGCAATTACCGGTCAACTCCTGTCATTACTGGTGTTTTACCTGCTCGCACTCTACAATAAGCAACAATTTTGATTTGCTACTCTAAGCTCTTTACTGAAACGAAAACACCATGAATAATGATAAAAAGACGCGTATGCGCCATGCCAAAGGCCTTTTTGCGCTCACTGTTGTATACAGTTTCACGGGGGCCGCTATTCTGGCCTCGATAATCTTTTCGCTACTGCTATTTCTGTCTATTGACGAGAACCTTTGGATGAAGGTGTTGTTTGGCTCTTTAGCGGTGATTTTTGAGTTAGGCAAGTTTTTTGCGTGGTATGAATTCGGCGAACGCCTCGCAAGACGTCATTTGATCGCCGCGTTTTCGGCATTTTCTTTTTATGCCGTGTTAGCCGCTATCTCCATCGGCGGCAGTATTGGGGGCATTAACAGCGCAACCAATACGGCGCAGAAACATGTTGATCTGCAGCAGAGTAAAGTGGAGGCGTTCAATTTACAGATAAGCGCGCTGCAAAAACAGATCGATCTTAACAATGTTGCTGCCGAAAAATATATTGAACTTAATCGCATCGCAACCGGTGTTGCCCGTATTCAAACAGAGAATGCCTTACTGCTTCAGCAACAGGTTGAACTCTCAATACAAAGAGACACGTTACCGGTTAGCAACCAGGGATCTGTATTCGGGCTGATTGGCAGTATTGCTGACGGGTTTAATATTAAAGCCATGGATGCTCAACTCGGGCTGGTGGTTTTTTTATCGGTATTATTGGATCTTTTTGCCGCATTTTTTGTCGGCTTAATCGGCGAAGAGCTGCGTTTTGCACGTACTCTGGCAATTAATCAAAAATTGGCGGAAAAAACAATCAGTGACCAGCAGGGCGGTAAAAATTTGCCGGAAACTGAGCAAGAGTCATTTTCTGAACCGATTGAATCTGTTATCTCACGCCCTGAAATGCTCTTCCAAAAAGCACTGGATATATTATTAAAAGGAGATATCCGCTGCAGCAAAAAAGCGATTGCAGATAGGCTTAATATTAGAGGTGAAGAAGTTGATCAGATATTTTCAGGGTTACTGGAAAAAGGCTTGGTCACGCAAAAGGCAAACCGCCATTTCACCTGGCAAGGTGAATCTAATGCATAAATTTTTCGCTATTTTCGGGCTAGCGACTGACCGCTGACCGCTGAGCAATGACCGCTTCAGCTATGCTGTGACCGTTGCTTTATGAATAGACACCACTTTCTATGATGGTGTCTATTAAATTACGCTTGGGCCAATCGTGTAATTATATTTTAAGGCAAAGATTCCAACTTTTTATAATCGATCGCCTCTGCATAAGCTACCAACTCTTCTTTAGTGACTCCCTGTCCTTCAATTGTCACCAGGAAGCGATTGGCAACCACCATGTTGATGTTGCCGTCTTTATTGCCGGGATCATATTTTACAATCGCTTTCTCTCTGCTAATTCTTTCCAGCTTGCCACCATCAGCAGTGGCATACATCGGGTTAGAAAACATCATCATCATACCCTGCATCATCGGCGAGTCCGTGATAATCTGTACGGAAATAGAACTGGCGCCTTTATTATATGTTCGTTCAGCAGTAATCCCTCCTCCGAACATAGCCGCGCCCATTGCCTGAGAGCTTGTTTCACGCACTGTCCATCCTGTTAATGGCTGTGGAAGAAACAGTTCCAGTCCACCGCCTCTCTTTTGCTGAATTAATTGTGTGGCATAGTTGAGACTGTCTGCTGCGTCTTTGTATTCACCATTATTATAATACTGTAACGCTTCGTTAATAGAGTCTTGGATGTCATCGGCAGAGGTTGTGGCAGAAAAGGTTAATAGTATAAGCAGTAGTCCGCTCATATTGAGATTTTTGATAGGTGTATTAAACATATTTACTCCTTACTTTTGCAAGAGGTTAATGCTTAAAAAATATCAGAATCAGGCGCATTCTTTGCTATTGTCTAGTTGTCTAGAATAAGTCGGATCTTTAAAAGATTTTAACCGAGCTTGTTATTTTCTCTGCTTCATTAGTTAACATGGGGCAGGGCTTCCTAACTCCTTTTATGAATGCGCTGGTAACCTGAATAAATCTTCAGCTAACTTTAGAATAGTCTATCTTTATTTTGCTAGCAATTTACGCAGGTGTTGATCTGGGAGGGTTATTGTTTTTGCCCGCCTGAAGATGGGATTGAGGTGTGGATGCACGGCAAGAGATTATACGCCTTGAGCTACGAAGTTCGCAGCTAGAAGCTCGTTACTCGTTACTTGTTGCTCGTTGCTTGTTACTCGTTGCTTGTCCCAATAACTTCTAACTTCTAACTCCTAACTCCTAACTTCTAACTTCTAACTTCTAATAGG
>JBATHQ010000019.1:0-2268 GCA_049667005.1 Psychromonas sp. | reverse complement strand
AATCAAGAACTCATATGCTTTTGATATGCCAGAAGTATTTGACGTTATGCAAACCTCTGAACAAGGGCTGTCCGATGAAAAGGTGGTACAACGCAGATCTGAATATGGCGAAAACCGATTACCGCTGGCATCGCCAAAGCCCGCATGGCAACGACTTCTTTATCAGGTTCACAATGTGCTGATCTATGTTTTGCTGGTCAGTTCGCTGATCAGCGTTTTGCTGCAACATTATGTTGATAGTGGCGTTATTTTTGCGGTTATCATAGTCAATAGCATTGTCGGTTTTATTCAGGAAGGCAAAGCGGAAGATGCATTACGCGCCATTATCTCGATGACTAAAACGCACTCTATGGTTATCCGCGGCGGCGTTTTGGAGTCCATTGACAGCGTTGAACTCGTTCCGGGTGATGTTGTTATGCTTCAGGCGGGGGATCGCGTGTCTGCCGATATCCGCTTGTTTTATTGTAAAGATTTCAGGTGTGATGAATCCGCATTAACCGGTGAAGCCCAAGCAGTTACAAAACATCAGCAGGTCCTGCCTGCAGACACGCTTCTGGCAGAGCGTAAAAATATGGCCTTTATGGGGACCATGGTGACCTATGGAGTGGCACGTGGCGTGGTGACACAAACGGGTCTGCAAACACAGATCGGTGAAATTAGCGATTTAGTCGGCAAGGTTGAAATTTTGCAGACCCCGCTGCAGAAACAACTTTCCCGTTTTGCCCGACACTTAACTATCGGGATTGTGGTCGTCTCTGCCATCGCTATGCTGCTCGGTATCTATATTCACAATTTTCCCGTCAACGAGATGTTTCAGGCGGCCATCACTATTGCGGTTTCGGCTATTCCGGAGGGTTTACCCGCGGTGGTCACTATATCTCTGGCGATAGGGGTGCAGCGTATGGCAAAAAATCGCGCCCTGATAAGGCGTTTGCCTGCCGTTGAAGTACTGGGCGCGGTTGATATTATCTGTACGGATAAAACCGGTACCTTAACCGCTAACGAGATGACCGCTAGAGCAGTTTCTACCTCTTTAGAAGATTATCGAATTAGTGGCGAAGGATACAAGCCTCTGGGGGCAATTGAGTTGTCTACAACTGCTGAAAAAGTGCTGATCGATCATGACAGCTGTTTTACCCAGGCCTGTGTTGTCGCGATGTTGTGTAATGACGCGAATCTAACCAATGAAAATGGTGATTGGGTGATGCATGGCGATCCCACCGAAGGTGCTTTGCTGACACTGGCCATGAAACATGGTTTAACGCGGCAGCAAGTTGTTAAAGAGTGGCCGCGTATGGATATTATTCCTTTTGAAAGTGATAAGCGTTATATGGCCACGCTGCATCATAATCAGCAAGGGGTGATCCGGCTGATGGTCAAAGGCGCACCGGAGCGTTTATTGAGTTATGCGCAATCTCAACTGGCTGAAAATGGCCTGCAGGAGATTGATAAGTCCCGCTGGCAACAGGTGGTCGATGATTATGCGCAGCGGGGGATGCGGGTGATGGCCTTAGCCATTAAAGACTATGACAAAAAACCGGATATGCTTAATCATTCGGATATTGAAGTAGGGATTGTGATGGTTGGATTAGTTGGGATCAGCGATCCGCCGCGGGCAGAAGCGATTTCGAGTATCAAAATGTGTCACACGGCGGGGATCCGGGTGAAGATGATCACCGGTGATAATCCGATCACTGCAGTTGCGATCGGCAGGGAGTTAGGGCTTAACGTCAACAGTGTCATGACTGGACAAGAGATTGATAATTTAACGCCGGAAAAATTAAGTAAGATAGTTGAACAAACGGATATTTTTGCGCGAACCAGTCCGGCGAATAAACTGCAGCTGGTCAGTGCGTTGCAGCAAAATCGTCACGTTGTCGCGATGACCGGAGATGGAGTTAATGATGCTCCTGCATTAAAAAAAGCCAGTATCGGCGTGGCAATGGGGTTAAAAGGCACTGACGCGGCAAAAGAGGCGGCTGATTTTATTTTAACAGATGACAACTTCAGTACGATTGCCAAAGCGGTGAGTGAAGGGCGTACCGTGTATGACAATATTGTTAAATCGATTATTTTTATCCTGCCGACGAGCCTTGCGGAAGCGCTGGTTATTTTTACTGCTGTTATGTTTGGCAGAATGTTACCCATCACCACGGCCCAGATCCTGTGGATCAATATGATCACTGCCGTCACACTGGCACTTTCATTAGCATTTGAACGTTCCGAAAGCGGCATTATGAGTAAACCGCCGCGTCCCTCCGAACAAGG
>JBATHQ010000018.1:0-6146 GCA_049667005.1 Psychromonas sp. | reverse complement strand
GTTTTTTTTGGTTTCGGTTGGATCCGCAAAGATATTTACGAAATGTTTTCTGAAGCTGTTCACCTTTTTGAACCAATAATACCGCTTTGTTCGGATCGCGAACCATTTGCACAGATGCAGGCCGGGCAGGCGCCATCGCTCAGTGAGTTAAGATTACATATGGGAACCATTTGGAATTGGAATCGTCCTATTTACGATCCGCATGATAGTGGTCATCTACGCATTGAGTTGCGCTCACTGCCGGCGGGCCCCACTCCGAGAAATATGTTGGCCAGTGCTGCACTGATGAGCGGATTGATGTCGGGTCTGCAAGGCCGGTTAAATGACATACTGCCTGGCTTGCCTTTTCGTTATGCAGAGAAAAATTTTTACCGGGCAGCAAAAAATGGTCTGCAGGCAAGCCTATTTTGGCCAGATTTAAAATCAGCTAAAATACAGGAGCGTTCAGTTATCAGCATCCTCAAAGAACTGCTTCCCATTGCAGAAGACGGCCTTGCCCTGTTGGGTGTTGGGAATAGCGAGATAACAAAACAGATGAACATTATTCATGGAGGAATGGAAAGCCGAATCAATGGAGCACAGTGGCAAATTAATATGTTCGATCGACTTATAAAAACTGAAGATAAAAAAACAGCATTGGCCCAACTGGTTGAAAATTACTACAGAGAGTACCAAACCGGCAAAGCGGTGCATGAATGGAGTGATAAAATTTGACTATGGACAATACACAATCTGAATATTTAAATTACATAGAGGATCCTGATCCCGATGATTTTGGCGATAGCATTGAGAGTTTTTTAAACTATCTGCAAAAAGCGACAGCCATTTTCGTGACCGGACAAGACTCCAGCAAAAGACGCGCGGTGTGTACTCTACTGCATGGTAATGAACCTTCGGGAACACAAGCCATTTTTGATTATTTAAAAGCCAGACAAATCCCTCGATTTGATACCTTATTTATTATCGCCTCCGTTCAGGCCGCTTCTGCTGCACCACTTTTTTCGCAGCGCATGCTGGAAGGTAAACGAGATTTAAACCGTTGTTTTAGCGCCCCCTATGATGATCAGCAGGGGCGAATAGCCAAAGCTATTTTTGACTTAATAAAACAAGTTAAACCTGAATGCGTGATTGATATTCATAATACTTCTGGCTCCGGGCCTGCATTTGGCGTTGCGATTGTCGAAGATGCCAACCATATTGCCATCACCTCGTTATTTACCAATGATTTGATCGTAACTGATTTACGTTTAGGGGCATTGATGGAGCTTAGCGAACCAAAGATGATCACTGTCACGATAGAATGCGGCGGTGCGCAGGATAGATCTTCGCAACTGATTGCTCAAGAGGGGTTATATCGTTATTTATCGACAGAGAATGTATTAGCACAGCCAGATGATGAGTATCTGATCAATATTTATCATAATCCGATTCGTCTGGAAACGAGGGATCAAGGTGAGGTGGCCTACGCTGACGAACCCTGCAAAAATGTTGTTATTACCCTTCCGGAGCAAGCCGAAAAGTTTAACTACGGTATGTTGACTAATGACGAGTTTATCGGTTATGTAAACTCGGATAGTTTCGCGCAATTAACCGCAAAGGACTATTTGGGAAATGAACGTCTTGAAGAATTTTTTGAAGAACGTGAGGGCAAGCTGTTTTCACGTCATCCAATTAAAGTTTTTATGATGACCACCAATCCGTTGATTGCCAAAACAGATTGTCTTTTTTACTTTATCGGGCACAGTTGATTCTGCTAAGGCTGAACTCGGTTAATCAATAAAGCTGTTTTTAGCTGGCGATACCGCGTTATTAACACGTATAATGAAAGGTTCATTCAAAACCTTTTTTCAGGAATAATCATGCTTAAAGAACAACAGAATAATCCATTACACGGCCTTAAATTAGAAACCTTACTGACTGAACTAGTAGCGTTTTACGGCTGGGATATACTCTTTGCCGCATTACGCTTTCATTGTTTTAAAACCAATCCGACCATTGAAGGTAGCCTTAAATTTCTAAGAAAGACCGAATGGGCAAGAGAAAAATTAGAAGGTTTTTATTTATACCGTTTTAAACGCATGCCGAAACCCGATCCGGAGGAATACGAGTTACCACATCGTGCTCGCGGTTTTGCTCCAGGTATCGTACCCCGTGAACCTATGGTGCTTACTCTCGAATCAATAGCGCTTTCTCAGGCTAAAGCGGCATCCCAGTTTAAGGAAAAATCACAACAGGGCAGACGACAAGTGAGTAATGAGCAAGCAGATAAAAACAAACGTAGCTCCGCTCATAAAGCGCAACAATCTTCACGCTCGAATGATCCTGCCAATCCGTGGGGAAAAATAAAAAAATAGCAGTGAATTATTTAAGCAGTTAAGTGTGTTTAACTATCAAGCTAAACCCACTTTCTGCATCATCTGCAAACTCCCTAAATGAGCAATAGCTGATTTGAAAGATAAAGTAATTTGATAAAAACAGAGGGTGCATTTTAAAGAGATAAGTATCAAGTGTGATATTTATTGGTTTTAATCAAGGTGGTCGTAAAAAAAAGCCCTGTTAAGTAACAGGGCTAAACGTATTAAACTCGGCGATAGGGTAGGTATACAGGCTCCCAGATTCGCGAGGCAAGTTCCTTGGTTATATCTTTGTCGCGCAGATTACCCTCTGCATCGGTTTGCTGAATTTGTTCCAATATCGCTCTTGCGACATGCACGGAAACATCTCTTAACTCACTTATTTTTGGAAAAACACTACCCGCATCAAGGTCTTCTTGAGAGACGTAATCGGCTAATGCAAAAGAAGCGGTGGTAAACATATCCATGGTGATTTTTTTAACTTCAGCTGTAATGGCGGCAAGACCGACGCCCGGGAAAATAAAGACATTATTACCCTGACCGATACGGTACTCTTTATCTTTAAACTGTACATTTTCAAAGGGGCTGCCCGTGGCTACAATCGCCTGGCCATCACTCCATTGATAAATATCTTGCGGTAAGGCTTCACAGTGACTGGTCGGGTTTGAAAGCGGAAAGATCAACGGGCGGGATGTGTAATCTAACATTTTTTTAATGTGATGCTCTTTAAATGAGCCGCCGACGCCGCTACAGCCTAATAACACGGTAACAGGTACATGGTCGATTAACTCTGTCAGAGTGACCTTATTCGGATCTTCGCATTGCCACTCTTTTGTTAATTCTATGGGTTTAGCAAAGCGTTTTTTATATTCATCCAAATCTTCTCTATTGTCAAACACAACACCGCGGGAATCTAGAATAAAGATTCTATCGCGCGCTTCCTGATGGGTAAGACCCTCTTTAAGTAAACCTGCAAAAATTTGGTCGGCAACGCCAACACCACCTGCTCCAGCACCATAAACCGCGTAAGTTTGTTCGCCTAACGTTTCACCTTTTATTTTTGCTGCGCCAATGATACCAGCTAGCACAACGGCGCCCGTACCTTGAATGTCATCATTAAATGATGGCAGTTCATCTTCGTAATTAGTTAAGTTGTCAAAGGCATTAGACTTACTGAAATCTTCCCATTGTAAGACTGCTTTTGGAAAATGTAATTTCACCTGCTCAACAAATTTGTGAATAAAGGCTTTATAAGGTTCACCTGTCAAACGTTTGTTAGGTACACCTAAATACATCGGATCAGCAAGCAGATCCTGATTATCTGTGCCTATGTCCAATACGATTGGCATACAGTGATCCGGATGAATACCGGCTCCTAAAGTATAAAGTGACAGCTTACCGATAGGGATACCCATTCCGCCAACCCCCTGGTCGCCGATACCGAGAATGCCCTGACTGTCTGTTACAACGATAATCTGAATATCTTTTCCTGAAAATTGTCGCGCCATGTCGCCAACTTCATTAATGTTATCCGTTGTTAAATACAGACCTCTTGAAATTTGAAATCTATGGCTGAATTCTTGACATGCTTTACCCACGGTCGGGGTATAGATAATCGGTGTCATCTCTTCAATGTGACGGGAAATAAGTGCGTAAAATAGTGTTTCATTTCTATCTTGCAGAGCACGTAAATATTGATACTTTTCAATATCCGTAGAGGAGTTACGAAAACCGTGATATACCCGGTTGAGTTGATCTTCAAAGGTTTGTACACGAGGTGGTAATAGACCATTCAGTTCAAAATCTTCACGTTCCTGATAAGTAAACGCAGTACTTTTATTCAGCGTTCTATTACTGAGCAATCGATTTCCAGTGATTGAAACGGGTCTAAAGACATTACCTTTAGCATCTTCCCATCGCAAATATTTACCTATACCCATAACATCCTCCATTATTTATACATGATCCAGGGTCAACAGACCTGAATACTGACTTTTAATTTAAACTATTCAAATGACACTGAACTATACTCACGAAACGGCAATTATAAAGGATTTTTTATTTTTAATAACAATGAGATAATTTAATACCTTAGAATTTTTCTGAGTTCGGCGTTTTATTGAGCAGCGATAGATAATCCCGAACAATAAAACAGATTGAAATGATTTTTTCTTAATTGTCGGTGTTTAAATCAGTCGCTTTTATTATCTAAGACCAGTTCGCGTTTTCTGGCTGGCCAGTCCCAATTAACTTCATTTCCCTGCGCAGGCGAAACAGGGATATTGCGTGCCAGCGCAAGCGAGCAGACAGCAAAACCTGCTCCGATATAAAAGACAGCTTGCGGAGAATATAACCATAACATGCCAAGCAGTGCCGGAATGACCACCGCTGCAATGTGATTAATGGTGAAACTGACTGACATGGTAGCGGCAATATCTTTACTCTCTGCAATTTTCTGAAAATAGGTTTTCAGTGCGATCGCCATAGCAAATAAGAGGTGGTCGGTGACATATAAAACGGCGGCCCATTGCGCATGCTCAACATAAGCGTAACTGACAAAGATAATAATGAGGCCGATATATTCAATGGTCAGTGCGCGTTGTTCACCAATACGTCCGATAAAACGACCAATAGCAGGTGCGAATAACAGGTTCACCACGTAGTTGATAAGAAACAATGCGGTGATTTCGGAGACACTGTAGGAAAATTTTTCGACCATCATAAAACCGGCAAATACCATAAAAATTTGTCGTCTTGCGCCGGAGAAAAAAGTGAGTAAATAATATAACCAGTATTTTTTACGCAATATAATTTTCTTGTGTTGAACCTCACCAACATCATATTTAGGAAAATATAATGTGATTGTTAATACCATCAGCAATCCCAGACAGCCGATTAAGCCGTACATCCAGACATAATCCAGCTTTAACCAGGTCATGATAAGCCAAATACTAGCATAACCGGAAAGTGCAGCAGCAGAGCGCCAAGCAAGGGCTTTGCCGAGAAATCCCGCGGTATCTTTTTTATCTATCCATTGCAAAGTCAGTGACTGATTGACCGTTTCAAAATAATGAAAGCCAATGGACATTAATATGGTGGTCAGATAAAGCCCTAATACTTCCGGGAAAAACCCAGTAATAGCAACGCCTATACACAAAATAGAGAGTGCTAATATGGCGAATGCCTGCTCACGTATAACAAGCAGAATGAAAATAGCAGTGAAAGCTAAAAAACCCGGAACTTCGCGCAAACTTTGTAAAATACCTATTTCTACGCCACTAAATTGAGCTTGTTCAATAACAAAGTTATTCAATAGCACCTGCCAGACTGAAAAGACCAAAGACATAATAAATGTCATCCATAACAGCAGCATTTGTGGGCTTTTACGCATTAAATTAGTCCATTTGTGAGTTATAAATTGAAAAATAATGGCTAAGTTTACAATAGTTATTGCCTATTGGGTCAATATTTCGAGATTGTTTTCTCGGCGGTTTGCCGGTTTTTTATACGAGGTGGCACTTATAGACTGTAGTACGCTAGACAAATAATCGATAACACAGTAAAAAGGAGTGACAAATGCTGTCCGAAGGTTTCGACTGAAAGCGTTTGTTGCTTTGCTGGAGGTATTGTCTGAGAAGCATTAATCTGCTGCGCTAATACTGAACTATACAATTCGATACTTTGTTAAGGAACCCTCCGTTATGGTTAACAGCGAAAGTGCATTTTATTATGTACATGATCCGATGTGCAGTTGGTGCTGGGCACATCTGCCCGTATGGCAAAAATTCGAAG
>JBATHQ010000017.1:0-1894 GCA_049667005.1 Psychromonas sp. | reverse complement strand
CTTTAAGTCATTGCATGAATTATTAAAAGCGCCTTTAATTTCCTATCAAGACTTAATCTGTCATGAAGTAGTTATTCAATATATCCTTGAAAAAGGCTGTAACAAACTGGCTGAAATCAGAAAGTTTAACCCAGATGCGGGCGGGTTAATTGTTGCGTCATCAGTTGAACATGCCCAGCAAATATTGACAATGCTCACTGAACAGTTCCAGCAAACTGCGGTTATTGTGACTTATAAAGAGACGGATGCAGCTGAACGAATCAAGCATTTTCGTTTCTGTAATATTCAGTGGATTGTCAGCGTTGGTATGGTCGCGGAAGGTACCGATATACCTCGACTACAGGTTTGCTGCCATCTAAGCCGGGTTAAAACTGAGCTGTATTTTAGACAAGTTTTAGGCCGGATTTTACGGGTAAATGACGCTGTAAATCAGGAAGCTTGGTTGTTCACTTTTGCAGAAGAAAAGTTAAGTATATTTGCCAACCGAATAGATCAAGAATTACCTGATTCATGCGTTTTAGTGCGCAGTAATGCGATGGCTGAATACTTTGATATATCAGCTGAAAATAAAAAAACAGCTACAACGTCAACTCCATTTAAACCGGAATTAACCATGGGATTAGAGGATGACGTATCTTTCTCAGAAAATTTAACGGGAGCACAATCTAAAAATGGAAAAAATTATACACCAGCTTACCTAGAGTCTTTCGGTGGCTTTAGAGAAAAACTGATTGAAGCGTTTGCTGCGATATAGTTGGTCATTATTGTTCCTTTATGCCTGCGCCCTGCTTTTGTGTTGGAGAAATATTGCTATACCCAAGCTACCTCAAGATGCAAAATTGAAGGTTTGAAAGTTATCATTAATTCTACTGTCTAAAGCATCATCAAGATTGGGTAACGTGTCATCGAAAAAATGATTAATATGCTGTCGGAATTCTTTTGCAGTTGCAAAGTATTTATTATTTCTTGCGTATTCATTCATCACCTTCCATAAGCGTTCTATTGGGTTTAAATTAGGGCTGTATGGCGGTAAATAGTGCAATATTATACCAAGCTCTTTTGCCGCAATTTTAACGACTTCACTACGGTGATACCCCGCTCCGTCAAGTATCAAATGAATAGGCAGATCTGTTCTGTATTGCTCTTTTATTAGTTTGAAAAAATCAATAATTGACTCGCCATTGACCGTTGCATATTGCTTGGTAATAGTGTCTTGTAAATGCCCTAATCTTATTGCGCCGACAATGTTTAATCTTGTTCGACTGCCCGTCGTTTTGATTGGTTTATCAACGCCTGTTGGTATCCACCCACAGCTCACTTTAGTCGCTTGTGTTGGATGGGTTGCATCAATGAATAATATTGGCTCATCGCTTGCTACACCTGCTTTTAGCTCTTTATATTCTGCAATAAATTGATTTTGTTTTTCTTGGTCATATTTATGAGGAACACCTTTAAATTCCTTGTAGCTAAAACCATTACGATGAAGCCATTTCTGTAAGCCAGGTATTGAATAATTTACACCAAAAGTTTCTTTAATATATTCGCGGATATCATGCATATGAAAGTAAGTTATTTCAGTCAAGTGCTTAATGACCAGCTTGGTTTGAGCACTATCCAAGTAACTATCAGAGCCGCCATTATTTGAAGTTTTCTTCTGACTATCGGCATATTCATTTAAATGACGAACAATGCTGGATTGATGCTTTCGTAAGGCCTGAGAAATCATTATCGTTGACCAACCTTCATCCGATAATAGAATCGCTTTAATTCGGTCGCACTCCCGTTTATCACTGCACTTTTTATGGCGTGATTCTAACGCTAGCTTCTCTTGGCCGGTCAATGATATCTGCATTTCCTTAGTGTGATCTTTTAAAATTAAATTTCAATTTTTTTT
>JBATHQ010000016.1:0-4179 GCA_049667005.1 Psychromonas sp. | reverse complement strand
CAGCCTGCGAACCATTTTATCGATCCGATCCATGATACATGGGCAATGTGCAAGAAATATGGAAACGCTAGTAAACGGCGGTGGGCGATGGGTAACGGGCTGCGAGTTGCGAGTGATGAATAACGGGTAATGAGTTGCGGGTTACGGGTTACGAGTTACGAGTGATGAATAACGGGTAATGAGTTGCGGGTTACGGGTTACGAGTTACGAGTGATACTTGATGAGTAATGAACTGCGGGCTGCGAGCCGCGAGTGATGAGTAATGAACTGCGAGTTACGAGTTACGATCGATACGTGATGAGTAATGAACTGCGGGTAATGGGTTGGGGCAAGGAACGAGTTAGACTTGATACCATTATCATGAGCGGATAAGCTCCGCGCATCCTTTTTTCAGTCTGCACATAAATAAACAATGCGGACTGAAGTCCGCGCCCCAACACCATCATCCTTGAGTTGTTTTACCGATAAGAGAATTGAACGACAATTCAGGCTTATGAGCGGCGAAACGACCGACAAAGAAAGGTAAACCAAACGCTTGACGCGAAAGCGTGCGAAAAAACTAAACTGCCCTGCATTTTAGCTGGTGCTATTTATTAGCAAAACAATGCGGCTACATTACTCCCCTTCCATTTTTCTAGCAGGCAGGTATCGATTTCGCAATAAAATCATGGAGGGAATTGAACTGCTGTTCAGGTTTATGAGCAGGCAGAACTCTGTGAGCCCTTTTTCAGTCTGCATATAAACAATGCGGACTGAAGTCCGCGCCCCAGTTTAACGCGAAATCTTGCGAACAACTAAATCGGCTATCAAGCAACCATGCAAAGCGAGAGGAGCGTGATGAGCAGGTAAAAAAAAGCCCCACGCTAGGTGAGGCTCAATAATGTCAATAGAGGCTAAAACCTCAAACCATTATTTTGCTTGCGGACGCATATGCGGGAACAATAAAACGTCACGGATAGTATGGCTGTCAGTGAATAACATCACTAAACGGTCGATACCGATACCTTCACCCGCTGTTGGCGGTAAACCGTGCTCTAGCGCAGTGATATAATCTGCATCGTAGAACATCGCTTCATCATCACCAGACTCTTTCTGTGCAACCTGATCCATAAAACGCGCGGCCTGATCCTGTGCATCGTTCAGCTCAGAGAAACCGTTTGCCAGTTCGCGTCCACCAACGAAAAATTCAAAACGATCGGTGATGCTTGGATCTTGATCATTACGACGCGCAAGCGGTGACACCTCGGCAGGATATGCGGTGATAAAGGTCGGCTGGATCAGTTTGTGCTCAGTGGTTTCTTCAAAAATCTCTGTTAACACTTTACCTTCACCCCAACCATCTTTGAGATTAACGTGTAAACGCGCGGCTAGTGCTTTGAGGCTTTCCATGCTTTCCAGTTCAGAAGCATCAATCTCTTGATTGTATGCCAGTACGGACTCTTTCATGGTCATGCGGATAAATGGTGCGCCAAAATCAAACTCCTGATCACCGTATTTGACAATGCTTGAGCCTAATACATTTTCAGTAATATGACGTAACATATCTTCAGTCAGGTTCATCAGATCGATGTAATCTGCGTAAGCCTGGTAGAATTCGATCATCGTAAATTCAGGGTTATGGCGTGTTGAAAGCCCTTCGTTACGGAAGCTGCGGTTGATTTCAAATACACGCTCAAAACCACCAACTACTAAACGTTTCAGGTTTAATTCCGGTGCGATACGCAGATACATCTGCAGATCCAGTGCATTATGGAAAGTTTCAAACGGTTTTGCCGCTGCACCGCCTGGAATTGCCTGCAGCATTGGCGTTTCTACTTCCATGAACTTCTGTTCAATTAGATAGTTACGGATAGCAGTGATGATTTTATTACGCAGAATGAAAGTACGACGCGAATCTTCATTGGCAATCAAATCCAGATAACGTTGGCGGTAACAAGCTTCGGTATCAGAAAGGCCGTGGAATTTATCAGGTAACGGACGCAGTGCTTTGGTTAAGATGCGGATCTCGCTGACTTTAATACTTAACTCGTCTGTCTTGGTTTTGAATAAAACGCCTTTTGCAGCAATGATATCGCCCAAATCCCATTTTTTGAACTCTTCATTATAGAAACCTTCCGGCAGATTATCGCGAGTCACATAAACTTGAATACGCCCCCCCATATCCTGAAGAGTCGCAAAACTGGCTTTACCCATAACACGGCGCATCATCATACGTCCCGCAACGCTTACTTCTACCGATAACTCATCAAGCTCTTCTTTGGTCTTATCGTTATAAAGGTTGTGTAAATCATCAGAAATACTGTCACGACGGAAGTCATTCGGGAATGCCTGGCCTTTTGCACGCATTGCCTCTAATTTAGCGAGACGTTGTGCCATGATTTCATTTAACTCTTGTTGCGGTGCTTCTGGTTGATTTTGCTCTGACATGGTTTTTCCTATTATCTTCCACTGTTAATTTGGTTTGTTAATCTGATTCTCGTACCCACGTTTCGGGTGGGATGCATATAGAGAGCTTCGGGCTTCGAGCTTCGAGCTTTGGGCTTCGATCTAGCGACTCGCAACTCGTAACTCTTCGCTACAGTCCTGACTTTAAGCTGGCTTCGATAAATATATCTAAACCACCATCCAGGACGGCCTGGGTGTTGCGACTTTCAATACCGGTTCGTAAATCTTTAATACGTGCGTCATCGAGCACATATGAACGAATCTGACTGCCCCAGCCAATATCCGATTTATTATCTTCACTGATCTGTTTTTCGGCATTTTGTTTCTGCAATTCATACTCATACAATTTGGCTTTTAATTGCTTCATTGCCTGATCTTTATTCTTATGCTGAGAACGGTCATTTTGGCACTGCACCACGATATTGGTGGGAACGTGAGTAATACGCACCGCTGATTCGGTGGTATTTACGTGCTGTCCACCCGCGCCGGATGCACGGTAAACATCAATACGTAACTCCGCCGGATTGATCTGAATATCAATATTATCTTCAATCTCAGGGTAGACAAATGCAGATGCAAATGAGGTATGACGGCGCCCGCTGGAATCAAAGGGTGACTTGCGTACTAAGCGGTGAACGCCCGTTTCAGTTCGTAACCAACCAAAAGCATATTCACCGGTAAAACGGATAGTGGCGCCTTTGATACCCGCGACATCACCGGGTGAAACCTCCATCAGCTCAGTTTTGTAACCGTGAGCTTCACCCCAACGCAGATACATACGCAATAGCATATTTGCCCAATCTTGCGCTTCTGTGCCGCCGGAGCCAGATTGAATATCTAAATAACAGGAGCTGGCATCATGAAGACCGGAGAACATGCGACGGAACTCCAGGACTTCTAAGCGTTTTTCTAATTCATCTACTTCTTTTACAGCTTCATCAAAACTGTCTTGATCTTCTTCTTCAGTGGCCATCTCCACGAGCATAAGAATATCTTCAGTCCCTTCGGTTAACGCATCAATAGTCTCAACAACCAACTCTAAGGCACTGCGTTCTTTACCCAGTGCTTGCGCTCGTTCAGGTTCATTCCACACTTCGGGTGATTCTAATTCGCGGCTAACTTCTTCTAAACGTTCAGATTTAGTATCGTAGTCAAAGATACCCCCGAAGCACTTCTGTGCGCTCAGTCAGATCTTTTACTTTATTTAAAATGGGATTTACTTCGAACATTAAAAAATCTCAATTAGTTTGATGATAAAAAAAATGACGAATTTTAACCAATATCAGCACAAATAAATAGATTTTATTAAAAATAAATAAACAAGCAAAATCACTGCGCTAGCCGCTTTAATATCACCGCTTTCAGCGATTTTTTGCCAACTACCCCATAAAAACAAAATTAAGCTGTTTTTTTAACATTTTATTGATGCAATTATTTTTTATTAACGTAAAGTTACGCCTCAATATGCACAAACTAGCTAAGAGTCATACTCAATAGCGGTGTATAACAAAGGTTCACCCTCACCCGATACAGGCGAGAAGTGACGCAATTTACCAATTGTATATAGGAGAATATTATGGAGATGTTATCTGGCGCCGAAATGGTGGTCCGATCCCTACAAGACGAAGGTATTGAACATATTTTCGGTTACCCTGGCGGCAGCGTATTAGATATTTATGATGCCATTTTTCAATGCAGTGACATTGAACATTTCTTAGTCCGCCACGAACAAGC
>JBATHQ010000015.1:0-6382 GCA_049667005.1 Psychromonas sp. | reverse complement strand
GTGCATTGCATGCACATATATGTTGTAAATTGTTAATAACGTTTATTGTTACTTTGCTGGTTTAACTGCTCTAAATAATCGAGTTTAGCAGCGATCTGTTTTTCAAAACCACGGTCGCTTGCCCGGTAAAACTTGGTTCCCTGCAGTGCTTCCGGAAGATACACTTCACCGGCTGCAAATGCACCGTCTTCGTCATGGGCATAACGGTAGCCTGCTCCATGATTGAGCTCTTTCATCAATTTAGTTGGCGCATTACGCAGATGTAACGGTACCTCATATTCGGGTAGCTCTTTCACCGCTTGTTTGGCCATCGCAAACGCAGTATACACCGCGTTACTTTTCGGAGCAGCAGCACAATAAACGATCGCCTGTGCAATGGCGCGTTCACCTTCATAGGGCCCGACACGCGTAAAACAATCCCACGCATTAATGGCGATCTCCATTGCACGCGGATCGGCATTACCGATATCTTCCGAGGCGATTGCCAGCAGTCTTCGCGCAACATAAAGCGGATCACATCCACCAGCGAGCATACGCGCAAACCAATACAGTGCCGCGTCGGGATCGGATCCGCGCACCGATTTATGAAACGCGGAGATCAAGTCGTAAAACAGATCCCCCTGTTTATCAAAACTAACCCCTTCACGCCCAGCTATCTCTTTTAATAGCTCTAAGGTAATGACCACACTTTGCTGCGACTCATCCCCCATGTCCGCCAACAGTTCCAGATAGTTAAGCGCTTTACGCGCATCTCCCTGCACCAGTTGTGCGAGCTTTTCTTTTACATCGCCGACAAATTGAATATTTTTGTCCGCCAGACCCTCACTTGATAAACAAGCCTGATCGATAACCGCCATTATTTCAGTGTTACTGAGTTTTTTTAATAGATATACCCGAGCTCTGGATAACAGTGCATTATTCAACTCGAAGGAGGGATTTTCAGTGGTAGCACCGACAAACAAAATGGTGCCATCTTCTATATAGGGTAAAAAGGCATCCTGCTGACTTTTGTTAAAACGGTGTACTTCATCAACAAATAACAGGGTACGAATACCCGCGGCACGATTTTGCTGGGCAATATCAATGGCTGCCCGTATCTCTTTAATACCGGAAGTCACCGCGGAAAGGCGCTCAACATGCGCATCGCAGTATGCTGCAATGAGTTCCGCCAAGGTGGTTTTACCGGTGCCCGGCGGCCCCCATAAGATCATCGAATGCGCAGTGCCGTTTTCCAGTGCATTGCGTAACGGTTTACCGGCACTGATAATATGTGATTGGCCAATATAGTCTGCAAACACTTTGGGGCGCATGCGCGCCGCCAGTGGTTGAAAATCATTATTGGAAGCAAAAAGATCTTTCATTATTAACGCTGATCGTCTATTTCCACACCGTTGGGAATGGCAAAGCTGAAAAAGCTGCTTTTCCATGCTGTTGCCGGAACTTTATGGCGTAAGGTAAATTCACTGCGCTGTCCCTGCTCTTCGATGACCACAAATTTACTCACCTTACCGACAATATCAAACTCAAAGACAAATGATCTGTCCTGTGCTGAGCCGCTAATATCGGTGACTTTAAACTGATTATTATTTTTTGTAACTTCGTAATTAGCCCATTGCGCATCATTCGCACCGGAAAGCAAAATAAAAGGTGTGCCTTGTATTGCATCACTTAAATTAAGCAGCGTTACCTGTTCAATAAAAGGGCTATACATCCACATGGTCTCGCCGTCAGAGATAATTAACTCCTCTTCTGGTGAAGTGACCTCCCAGCGGAATTTTCCCGGGCGGGAGATAGCAAGCGTGCCGACACTGTCATTTAATATTTTTCCTTCAGGACTGGTGACACGTTGCGAAAATTCAGCATTGATAATGGTAAATTTTGCTAATTTTTCTTTTAATAACTGCGCATCGCTCGCGGCGTTCACCGCCATAGAGCTTAATGTAATTAACAGGGTAAAGAGTAGAGCAGATAACTTTTTCATTAATAATCCTTAACAGGCGGCGGAGCGAGAACATCTCGATTACTGTTCGCGCCGGATGGTGCGCTGATCACCCCTTGTGCTTGAAGCTGATCGACTAAACGCGCGGAACGATTATAACCGATTCTAAATTTACGCTGAATACTTGATATCGAAACTTTTCGAGTTTCAGTAATAAAATCCACTACTTCGTCAAATAAAGCATCAATTTCATCATCACCTTCGGCCTCTTCACCCGGTAACAGGGTATCTAAACTGCTATCACCGTCAATAATCTCCTGCACATAATTCGGCGCACCGCGTTTTTTCCAGTCAGCCACCACGCGATGAACTTCGTGATCGTCGACAAAAGCACCATGGACACGGATCGGAACACCGACACCGGGTGGCATATATAACATATCACCATGCCCTAACAACGTTTCAGCGCCCTGCATTCCCAAAATGGTTCTTGAGTCAATTTTACTTGATACCTGAAAGGCAATACGCGTGGGTATGTTCGCTTTAATTAAACCGGTGATCACATCTACCGACGGGCGTTGCGTCGCTAAAATAAGATGGATCCCCGCTGCCCGTGCTTTCTGAGCAATACGGGTAATTAACTCTTCACATTTTTTACCGACAATCATCATCATATCGGCGAATTCATCAACCACCACCACGATATTGGGTAATTTCTTTAATTCCGGAGCACTTTCGTCCATGCTATCTCCCTCTTTCCAGAGCGGATCGGTTAATGGCATTCCGGCTGCAGCCGCCTCTTTCACTTTACTGTTGTAGCCCGCTAAAGTACGTACGCCGACTTCAGACAATAGTTTATAACGGCGTTCCATCTCCCCGACACACCAGCGTAATGCATTTGCTGCATCTTTCATATCCGTAACCACTTCCGCTAACAGGTGCGGGATCCCTTCATAAACGCTTAACTCAAGCATTTTAGGGTCGATTAAAATCAAACGGACATCTTCAGGTGCTGATTTATATAATAAGCTGACTATCATACAGTTAACGCCGACCGATTTACCGGAGCCGGTTGTACCCGCTACTAAAAGATGCGGCATTTTGGCTAAATCAACCACCACAGGCTCTCCGGAAATATCGGCGCCCAGTACCATACTTAAATTTGATTTACTCTCCTGAAATGCAGCGCTGCCTAATACTTCAGATGAATATACAATTTCACGGTATTTATTGGGTAATTCCAGGGCAATAACGGATTTTCCGGGAATTTGGTCAACAACGCGCACACTCATTGCAGACAATGCGCGTGCCAGGTCTTTTTCTAAACTGGTGACCGTGCTCACTTTCATGCCGGGCGCTAAAGCAAGTTCAAAACGGGTGATAACCGGCCCGGGCAACACATTAACCACTTCCGCTTTAATTTTAAATTCAAGTAATTTAGCTTCGACCAAACGTGCGGCATTCTGCAACTCCTCCTGCGAGACCGGATGTCTTTTTTTATTGGGCCGGTCTAACAAGTCAATACTCGGAAATGGCGCTAAGGTCTCGTCAATTTGGTGTTTAATAACCGGTCTTGCATGTTCCGGCAGATGACTGAATTTTTTTTTAAGCGCTGCATCCACTTGTTGCTGAGGTTGCTGTTGCGGTTTATGTTGAGGTTGCTGTTGAGGCGTTTTTTTTACCTTTTGGGGTATTGTCGACTCCGCAGTAAAAGAGGGTAAATCCTCATCTTCTTCTATCGGATCATAGGATAAGTTATGGAAATCATTGTCGTCATCTTCACCAAGATCAAATGGGGAATCAAAAAATTGATCGTCAATATCAGCATGAGCAACGTTTCTTGCTACATTTTTTTTGCCAGGATTACTGCTCACACTCTCTTGCGGTTGCGGCTGGTTACGCAATCTATTTGGCTGAGCTTTAGGCGTTTCAAAAAACGCTTCTGTTGCGAACGGCTGCTGTTTCTCTTCATTACTATTGCCTTTCCAACTGAAAAGTCTTCGCGGCAACCACAAAAACCAAGAGCACAAGTTGATGACCTTTGCACCAATACTGTCGATCAGGCTCAACCAGGAAAAACCAAACAGTAAGGTGGTGCCTGAAATCAGCAGGGTTAAGAGAATGAAATTGACCCCTAATAAACTAGCAAAACCTAACATACTTTGCGCGATAATATCCCCCACTAAGCCACCAGAGGGGTAATAATGGTAATCATCGAAGTTCAGAGATGCTAATCCAGTGGTACTGAACACCGTCAACACAAAGCCGATCAGACGTAAAGCAAGGTTTAAAAAATCAATATCTAAACTTAATTTGGGCTTCCATAAAAAAAACCAGGCAAACGTCACCACCACCACCGGGATAAAATAAGCCAGTAAGCCAAAACCATAAAATAAGATATCCGCTATCCAGGCACCGACCTTACCACCGGCATTGTGAATTTCTGCAACCCATTGTTGTTGAGACCAGCTTGGATCACCGGGTGAAAATGTAAATAATGAGATGCTAATAAAGATGGCAATAAAAGCACAGGTAATTATTCCGACTTCAAATAATTTTTGCACACCGGAGAGCCGGTTAAGAAAGTTGTTTTTCGACAAAAGAAAGTTCCTGTTTAAAAATAATGAAAAAAATTAATCTAAAAAATCATGCGGGAGTTGATGACGTAAACGCAGCCAAATTTTTCCACTGGCAAAAGCCGAATCGCGGACAACCTGCATAATCTGGTGTATCTCCCCTTTCTCTAATAGCACTTTAATATCAGCGTAAAAAGCCAGCGCAATGGATTTTGCCTCGGTATTTGAAAAATAAAAACGGCCAACCCGGCGATATAAATCCTGCAGACCGTTTAAGATTAAAACATAAATCATGTTGTTAGAGGAAACCGCGACCTTATGGTAAAAACGGTAATCAAACTCAGTAAACACTTCACTGTCGGCATCAAT
Organism: Psychromonas sp.; assembly: GCA_049667005.1. Lineage (GTDB taxonomy): Bacteria > Pseudomonadota > Gammaproteobacteria > Enterobacterales > Psychromonadaceae > Psychromonas. The sequence continues at coordinate 1,498 of JBATHQ010000015.1, read as the reverse complement.
GGAAGGCACTCCCTCTAAAAAGGAGAGGACACTTTCTGCATTATGCTTTGCCGCCATGCGTAAAATAATGGTACTGACATTAGTGCGGACTGACATAAGTTGATCAATATAATCTCCACGGCGTTCAATATCAAGACGCGTAATGGTACTTAAAATATTTAAACTGGAGGTTTCCCAAAAATTATTTACTTTGGTTGACTTACCGTGGCGAATAGTTATCCAACCGTCTTTTGCCATACGCTGCAGAACTTCTCGCAAGGTTGTTCGGGTCACGCCTATTTTATCAGCAAGATCGCGTTCCGGAGGTAAGGCTGAATGTATTGCAATAGAGCCATTCCAAATGGACTCTATCAGGTACTGCTCAGCAACATCCGCTGGCCCTTTGGTTTTTTTTATCATCTGCATTATCGCCGTTACGGTTTATTTTTTTATTCTACCACAGAGCTTAAGAGACTTGATACCCAGGCGAATTAAACATCCTGATATGAATATGCTTATGTAGTGTAAAAACTAATCTTTTACTGTTTTGGGGCGTGGCCTTATACGCTGCATTTTTTGATTTGTTATTTTTATGTAAAGAAAAAAGGATGCACAATGCGCATAGGCGGACTGAAGGCCGCGCCCCGAAGACATAAGCACCGATAGAGGATGACGGTCAAAAACGGAGCGAGGGGATCATAAGTGTTTACTGTGCATGAAATGCACAATGTAGGGTGTGCTTTGCGCACCGAGAAGAACTAGAAGTATTGCTATCACTGTCGAGTTCAATTCCTTTGCTATTACCGTATTCACTTACACAGTCGGGACTTTGGGCTGCATTTTTTGATTTGTTATTTTTTATGTAATAAAAGGATGCGCAGAGCGCATATGCGGACTAAAGGCCGCGCCCCTAAAGACAACTCAATATCGATATTCCTCGGCGCGCGGAGCACACCCTACCGTAGCCGTATTGTTTGTGGTGCAAATATTCAGCGGTAATGTGTGACGTGTACCAATTGTAAATAGCACAGGCCGTGAATTAGAAAGTGGTTTAATCTCTGGGGCGCGGAATTTATTCCGCCTGGTTTTGATTTTTTATGCAAATAAGAAATCGATGTGCAGAGCGCATATGCGGACTGAAGGCCGCGCCCCCGGTAATACGCACATATAGATTAGTAGAATTCTCAGGTTAAGACTCTACTCATCGAGATTCTCGATAAGACAACTCGAGAATGACGATCAAAAACGGTGCTGAAGCACACCCTACGTAGTGCATTTCATGCACAGCAAACAACTATGATCCCCGCGTTGTTCTGGCAAGGATCTCAAGCGCCAATTCAATCTTTAGGTTGCCTCTTTTTATTTACATTTTTTATGTAAATAAAATATGGATGCGCAAAGCGCATATGCGGACTAAAGGCCGCGCCCCGAAGACATACGCACTGATAGAGTATGACGGTCAAAAACGGTGCGCGGGGATCATAGGTGTTTACTGTGCATGAAATGCACAATGTAGGGT
>JBATHQ010000014.1:0-4551 GCA_049667005.1 Psychromonas sp. | reverse complement strand
TTCGCGCAAAAGCCAGTTTATTTTCCATCTGCTGAGTGGTTGGATTGATATACTCAATCTCCACAAAGGCCTCTGCTCTGTTTTTTAGACTGGCCGCAACTTTTATGGTGCTGGGAACTTTAGTGCCGACAAGTTCAGCTTTCGGGTGAGCAATAATTCGCCCATCTTTATCCTGTATCCAGAAATAGCCATTTTCTCCATAATTGGCAGTGCTGATAGCATGCAATACCGTATCGATATTTCGCTGCTGCAGGGTACTGAAATATTCACCTGATGCAATCACCAGATTTAGCGGTTTAAAGTAAAATGAAGCGGTTATCTTGTCTTCAATTTTGTCGGTTGCAGGGTTTAAAAAAGAATATTGACTAAAACCAATGCTATTTTTTTTGGCCGCCTCGACAACCGCCCGTACAAAATAGTTACCATTGGCATCTGTTTTCTCGTAACCGGGTTCACCAATCAAATCTAAATTGCTGCCATACGCTTTACTGATCCAGGTGTCGGGATCATAAGCAAAAAAGTATCGTTCATTATCCCAACTATGGTGATTAAGAAAAGCATAGATGCTGATTATCGCATCCTCCTCTGAATCGCTTTGTTGATAGATCCTTTCAATGGTTGTACGAAAAGTGGTCATCTCCACCACCAGCGATTTTTTGATACTCTCGAATTTAGATTGCTCATAATAATCACTAATAGATCGCGTTAAAGTATCTACTTGCCCTTCTAGAACGTCATGGAGCAGTGTCATCACTTTGCTTTTAACATTGTTTTGTTCGGCTGCTAATACCGCGCTTTTTGTATTGATGAGCGAGGCAATAAAAACAACACCTATTAATAAAAGCGGCATGCACAAAGCAACGATAAGCTTCGTCTTTATCGTAAATTTCATCTATTTAACCTTTGGATTTTAAGCTATTACTGGTAGGGTTATTAAGCCATTATCCCTTTGACCACAGCGAAAGTGCTAGCTCGCGACTCATTACTAATAACTAATAACTAATTACTAATAATGCGAGAAGCTAAATTATAATAAAAATTTAATAAGTTAGCCGAGTTGTGACTCACTTTACCAAGCGTCCTTAACAAATAAGTATCCTTGACGCCATATTGTTTTAATCCGCTTCGGCTCTGCTGGGTCAATTTCGAGTTTTTTGCGCAATCGGGAGATAGTAATATCGATAGCACGATCCAGACCGTCGTAATCAATACCGCGTAACGCAGAATAAATCAGATCTCGCTCAAGTACCCTGCCGGCATTAGCGGCCAGAAAACAAAGTAACTCGAATTCAGCCGTGGTCAAATCAACTGGCTCATTATCCAGAAAAACAACATGCGATGAGCGAAGGATTTTTAATCCACCCATTTGGATTATCTCCTCAGGCCCGGCAGGAGATGTTGCGCTGCTATTATTCGGTTTAGTATTGCTATCCACCCGACGCAGTAAGGCACGGATGCGCGCCAACAGTACCCGCGGTTGTATCGGTTTTTTTACAAAATCATCGGCTCCAAGCTCAAGGCCGACGACCTGCTCCATATCATCCTCACGGGCAGTTAAAATCAGGATGGGTCCATGGTATTTGGATCTAACAGCACGGCAAACCGCATGTCCATCCTTTCCGGGGAGCATCAGATCGAGGATAAGCAGGTCAGGGTTTTCTTTTAGAATTCGTGCGGGTGCGGTGTCACCCCGCCCTTCAATCAACACTTCAAACCCTTGCAGTTCAAGATAGTCTCGGATCAACCCGGCAAGCCTTTGATCGTCCTCAACCAGCAATATCCGCAATTTCTCTTGCATCGCACTCACCCTAACTCTTGTAAAAAAAAATTATAATACGCTATTGTTGATGTTATCTATACTAATGATACTTCAAGAACGATATCTTCACAAAATAATAGAACTTTAGAAGGCTCTCATCTTAGCAATAAATTTATATTAATTTAGACTTTTAAGAGTGATGGAAGTTGCGGTTTTGCTTGAAGTTTGTCATGCTTCAATATTAATTTTTTATGGGACTTGTATCTATCGTGCGTAACTCTATTTTTCCGTTGTTATTAATCTCTTTTTTAGCTGGTTGTTCGAGTAATGCACCCACACCCAAAAAAATAGAGACTCAAAGCAGTAATAATATTTATACCGGCAGGGCTGAACAATATCTAGATGGTAATTTGCTTAATCAGCTTAATAAAGTTGATCGGATCCAATCTAACACAACGCGAGATTATACTGAGTTTGGACAACAGAGTAAGCTGGTTGTCGATCGTTCACGTAAACTTGCTGCCGTTTACAAACCGCTTTATGACCAACTGAATCAATGGGCATTAGAGAACGGTAATCCTTCTGATCTTAGCAAATTTGGTATTCAAGCGGCTCAACTTGGCGGCTCTGATTCCAAGGGGAATGTACTGTTTACCGGGTATTTCTCTCCGGTTATCGAATTGCGCCATAAGCCCACAGGTGAGTTTCGTTACCCTGTTTATAGAATGCCTAAGTGTGCGTCAAGCTGCCCTTCAAGAGCGCAAATTTACCGGGGTGCACTGAAGGGTCAGAACTTAGAGTTAGGCTATGCAGCCAATATGATTGATCCCTTTATGATGGAAGTGCAAGGCAGTGGTTTTGTCCATTTTGGTGATGACGACTCGATGCAGTATCTGGCTTACGCAGGTAAAAATGGTAAATCCTATATCAGTATTGGCAAGGTGTTAATCGATCGCGGTGAGGTCGAAAGAGAAAAAATGTCTTTAAAAGCCATTCAAGAGTGGGTGATGAGAAATGATGAGGCTACGGTTCGTGAATTATTAGAACAAAACCCATCCTTCGTATTCTTTAGCCCTCAACGTAGCTTTGATGTGAAAGGAAGTGCCGGTATTCCGTTATTACCATTGGCTTCTGTGGCGGGTGATCGTTCAATCTTCCCGATGGGAACCCCAATTCTAGCCGAAGTACCATTATTAAATGCCGATGGAACATGGAGTGGTGTTCACCAACTTAGACTGTTGATTGTGCTTGATACGGGTGGTGCAGTGAAAGACAGTCATCTTGATTTATACCACGGAATAGGACCTCGCGCAGGCCTCGAATCTGGTCATTATCGTCATTTTGGACGGGTGTGGAAGTTAGGTTTGGATAATTCAAGAACACAATCGCCTTGGGCTTTGCCTCCACTGAAGCAATAATTACGGACGAGTATAGCTGCGAGCTACGAGTTGAGAGCCACGAAGTTCGAAGCTAGAAACTCGCTACTCGCAGCTTTATAACCCGCATGCAATAAAAGATGCGGGTTAATGCGTTTATTCGCCGTAATAGGCTTTGCGGTAGATCTCTTTTACATCAGCAACGCAGGGCTTACCGGGATTGGTTAATGTGCAGGGATCATCAAATGCATTCTGACTCATTCTATCCAACACAGCTAAATAAGCGTCTTCTGCAATCTCTACTTCATCAACCTCTTTAATGGTTAAAGGAATGCCAAGTTTTGCATTAAGCTTACGCAATTCATCTTCAATACAACTAATGCCCATATATTGCTCAATCTCTTGATACTTATCCGTGGCAGCTTTGTTGTACTCGATAATATAAGGCAATAGGATCGCATTCGCTAAGCCATGCGTGATACCGAATTCCCCTCCCATTTTATGCGCTAAAGAGTGAACCAGTCCTAATGACACATTAGAAAAAGCCATACCGGCAAGCGTCGATGCATTATGCATATTTTCACGGGCAACCATATCTGACCCATTTGTATAAGCCGCTTCCATATTCTCAAAGACCAGCTTGATCGAACGCATGGCCAGCGGATCGGTATAGTCATTGGCCACTATTGATACAAATGCTTCGAGTGCATGCGTCATCACGTCCATACCGGTATTAGCGGTAATATGCGCCGGCATTTTTGCAGGTAAGGCGGGATCAATAATCGCTATATCTGGAACGATGTGCGCTGAAACAATCGGATATTTCATATGGTTTTGAGGATCAGTAATAACCGAGAATGCAGTGATTTCAGATGCGGTGCCACTGGTCGATGGAATAGCAATAAATTTTGCTTTATTGCGCAGCGCCGGCATTGAACCAACAGGAATGATCTCGGCAAAGGTCAGATTCGGATGTTCGTAAAAACACCACATGATTTTAGCTGCATCGAGTGCCGAACCACCACCGACAGCAACAATCCAGTCAGGTTGAAACTCCAGCATCACCGCAGCACCTTTTTTAACCGTCTGCACCGATGGATTTGGTTCAACACCATCAAAAACAATCGATTCAATACCTGACTCAGCCAATAGATTCTGAGTTTGTTCAATAAAACCAAATCGCTTCATAGAACTTCCACCGGTAACAATCACGGCTTTTTTACCCGATAATCCTTTTAGTGCATCCATGGCATTTTCACCAAAATAGATCTGCTCGGGGATCTTAAAAATATTCATACTTTCTATTTCCTTATTAATTACAAGTGTTTAAATCAAATGACCCCATTGTCCGCAACAATCTAAATATATCAATAAGTTAATCGAATTAATTGTAAATAAAAACAAAAATATTGATCT
>JBATHQ010000013.1:0-8508 GCA_049667005.1 Psychromonas sp. | reverse complement strand
CCCAGGGGACATCCCGTAAAAAATGGCAAATAGCCTGGTGCAGGTTAGATGAATTTTGCTCCAGTTTGACATGCGAAGAATGACTAACGCCAGGTAAGTCAACGGTTAACATGGCAATACCCGCCGGCGCGAGTTCCTGTTCAAATAACGTCAACAGTTCACACTGTAGGGTATCCAGACCACCGCTGACAATAACCACGGGATGAATCGTCTCCTCATTAGGAAGATGTAAATAACAAGTCACCTCTTTACCCTGAAATGGTACTTTAATCTCTTTTAACACCATTTTGTTATTATACTTTGCCGATTCTCTGTAACTGTTAAATGCCAGCACCTGCGCCTGAATACTTAATTCATCGCCTCTTAAGTGAGGATAACTGGCAATACTATAAAATTGTGACGCTAAATAATAAGCCTGCCTCGCTTCGTCAGTCTTATCCTGCTTAGCAAAATCATTGCCTTTTTTATAATACAGCATCCCTTTTTGCGTCCATTCATAGGTCCAGTTACCTGAACGGAAACCTATTACGCTGTCCACCACCTCTTGATCACTGCGTGGATTTTTTGATGCAGATATACGGGATATTACCTCATAACAGTCAACCACATCTAAACCCTGCCAGTCCCACAGCATGAACTTCAACAAACGATACCAACCAGCGCGCTCTTCGCCATCCATAACGGCATTGTTCTTCAGCAGGTGTTTTTTAGACGCGGAACTCGCGATAATAGTTGACGTCTCCTGCACATTAAATTTATGGGCAAACAAAGTCTCAGATAAGTTTTTGGGCATAGACCACTCTTTTTTACAAATCAGTATTCGCTTAAGAATAAAGCAAAATGAAAGAGAAATCATGCCCCAAATTACGATAATGTTAAACAGATTTAAATAGGCGGTTCATGGAGCTTACCGAGCAGAATTTCACCGGCAAGCAGTAATCTGTTTTTATCCCCCTGCAGGAGAACCATATCACCTGCTTGAAAACAGACCTTTTCAGAAATAACCACTTCTGCACCATTTTTTCTATGCAGAGATTTAATAATAACCCCGGAAAGGTGAAACTCCTGCACATAACTGCCCAGCACTGGCGCATCTTCAGGCAGCGTAACTGCATGCAGTTTTTCTATGTGCCATTCACTTTTTTTACTCTGACTGTTTTCTCCATAATAAAATCCGTGCAGATGCTGGTAGTTGATCTTACGTTCACTGTCCAGACGCTGCAGAATTCTGCGACTCGGGATGCCGGATAAAAACAGCACGTGCGCCACCAGCATCAAACTGCCTTCTAATACTTCAGGGATAACTTCGGTAGCACCCGCGGCTTTTAACTTATCCAGACCGCTATCATTTTTGGTGCGTACCAGCACTTTAACATCTGGATTGAGCGCTTTAATCAGCGCTAATAATGCCAATGAACGTCCGACATCATCAAAGGTAATAATTAGCAACTTGGCTTTTTCAATGCCAGCCAACAATAATATATCACGACTGCTGGCATCACCAAACTCAACCATCTCTCCGCCTTTTCTTGCCTCTTTGACACGCATAGGATCTCTATCTAAGACAATAAAAGGCAAAGATTCTGTTTTCAAAAAACGCGAAACAATCTGCCCGACACGCCCATAACCACAAATAATGGTATGCTTATTAAATTGCCCCGGTAACGGTTTATGCAGGCGCAACGCCTTAGTTGAATGCTGTAATAGTTCGCGGGAGATATTCTGGCTGTATTTCACCAACAGCGGTGTGAGTGTCATACTGATAACGCCAGTTGCAATAAGCAAAGAGGATAATTGCGCATCTAATAACGCATATTTAGCGGCTAATGCGATTAAGATAAAACCAAACTCGCCCATCTGCGCTAAAGCAATGCCAACACTTAATGCCGTCGATAGCTTCTCTCTCATAATCAGCGCCGCTAAGGTAATGGTAAAGGTTTTCGCTAATAACACCCCGATCACAATTAAAACTAACGTGGCAAAATCATCAATTAATACTTCATGCTGTAAAAGCGTACCAATCGAGATAAAAAACATGGCCATCAAAATATCTTTAAATGGTCTTATATCCGCAGAAATTTGATGACGGTAATGGCTTTCACCGAGCATCATCCCCGCTAAAAAAGCGCCTAAAGCCATCGACAAACCAAGCAACTGGGTAAACCAGGCGGCTAATATGGTAATAAACAGCGTTGATAGAATAAAAACTTCGTCAAAACGTAAACTCGCCATCTCATCGAAAAACCTGGGCAGTACCCAACGTCCAATAGAGATTACAACAGCAAACGCCAATGCCCCTTTCACAAAGGCTACCGACAACGGCATCATAATTTCGCCTTCCAGACCAGGCAGGGCAATAATAGGGATAATAATTAACAAGGGAACAACAGCAAGATCCTGAAAAAGCAGAATAGCGATAGTTACCCGCCCCGTTCTCGACTGTAACCTCTGCTGATCCGTTAATAATTTCACAACAATCGCGGTTGACGACATGGTTAGCACCCCGGCTACGGTAAATGCCTGTTGCCAGCTCATCGCAAACAACTGGCATACCCAGTAGAAGAGAAAAAACGATACGCAAACCTGCAGCGCGCCTACCCCAAAAACAGCGCGGCTCATTTTAATCAGCTTATTTAATGAAAACTCTAAACCGAGTGAAAACATTAAAAAAACAATACCAAACTCGGCAATCAGCTCGATCTCATGATAAGAGGTAAGCAGGTTCAATACCGAAGGGCCAAGTAAAAATCCACAAGAGAGGTAAGCAACAATATTAGACAGGTGCAGACGTCGCCCGATACGTACGCAGACGATTGTAAAAAAAAGCAGTAATAACAGATCATTAAGCACTTTTTCCGTTAGCCCCTTGTGATACCCATAAATCTAAAAATAGATATAAAATTAAACAATTAAGATCATGCTAATGGTTAATTATAGGATAATAATTTTTACGGCTAATAGACGCTCTGTTATAAGGTTAACTTTGCTAAGCAATGCGGGTAATAGTCTGACTGTACTTCCCGGCAGAGGGAAGTACAGTTTCAGCAAACAGCAAGCGGTTTTATTTTAACGGTCTTAACAACTGCTGAATAACGCTGCTCAAGCTGGCAAAAACGACCAGCATGGCCAAAATCGGTAATACAAACCACATGCTGATATGTAACGTCGGGGTTAACTCAAATCCCCATTTCACCAGACTGAAGACGATCACCTCGGCACCAATCACAGCAACTAAACCTGCAGAGAGAGCCATCACCCCGTATTCACTCCATAACGTCTGACTGATACGTTTTCTACTTGCGCCCAATGTTCGATATAAAGTGATTTCACGCTGACGCTGATTCAGACTTAAGCGCAATAAAGTAAATATCAATAATACGCCACTGATCACGCCAAGACCCGCTAATACCGTTAATGACCAGGTTATTTGTCCGAGTATGGATTGAATTTTGCCGCCCATGGTGCGCAGATCCAAGATGCTCACTGTTGGATAATCGCGCCCTAACTGGTTTAAAAACGGGACTTGCTGATCGTTAATACGAAAACTGACCAGCCAGGTAGCGGGTAATCCCTGCACCACATCAGGGCTAAAAATAACGTAGAAATTTGGCTTCATACTTTGCCATTGCACCTCGCGCAGTGAGTTCACCTGCGCGCTGAACGGTTGGCCATTAACTGTAAACCCTAATTTATCACCAACCTTAACACCTAACTCCTGTGCTAACTCCTGCTCCAGTGAAACCCCTGCCTGCGTAGTCCACTGCCCGGCAACGACCTGATTTTCATCGGGCAGTTGATCAACCCAGGTAAAATTTAATTCCCGTTGTAAGGCATTAATATGATCACCGCCCTGTCCGGCATACTGTTTAGCATCCTGACCATTAATCAGGGTAAGGCGGCCGCGAATAATCGGATACCCCGGAGAACGTTTAATCTGTTTTTCATCTAATTTCTGCAGATAGCTCTGTTGCTCAGTTGGCGCAATATTAATCGCAAAGACATTAGGCGCATCAGCGGGCAGAGTCTGTTGCCAATCGCCCAATAAATCGCTGCGCACCAACCAGATCACCGCCACCAGCATCAATGATCCCGATAACGCTGCAAGCTGCATCATACTGTTCAGTGCTGAGCGTTTGATACGGCTCAACGCCAGAGACATAGCAGCTCCCCACTGCGCCTTGCTGAGTAGATGCACTAACAGATAACTGACACCAGCCAAGAGCAGAAAAAGTACCACCAATCCGGCAAACACCATCCACACCAAGCTGTTAGCACCGTAGACCAGTAAAAATGCACAAGCGGGCACGGCAATTAGCCATAACCCTTTTTTAGAGGGTTTGCCACTTTGCGCCTGCAATACGGCAATCGCCGGCGTATCCAGCAATCTGGAGAGCGGAATGCCTAATGCGGGCAAACCAATCAATAACGCGACCGCGCTGCCAAAAACAAAAGGTTGCCAACCATAACCGGGTAACTGCTCAGGTAAAATGCCAGTTAAAGGCAGGCGTAATAGCACCTCAAGCCCTAAACCAATCATTGAGCCCAAAATAATAGCCATGCTGTACATTAAACCGACCTGGGTTAATAACCAGCGGCGCAACCAGCTTTTACTTGCCCCCATGCTCTTTAACATGGCAACAGTCGCGTTGCGGCTTGATGCGTAATGCTGACAAGTCAGCACCAAAGTAACCGCGGCCATTAATATCACCATCAGAATGGTCAGCGACAGGTATTGTTTGGCTTTACTGATAAGATCCGCAGTTCTGCCTTGATTATCTTCACTTATCCAGCGTTCACCGGCTTGTATTGGATAATCTTTTTGCAACTGTTGCAGTGCGTTATCGCTGCCCTTAAAAAAACTGCGATATTGTACTCGGCTGCCTAACTGCAGCGCGCCGGTTTTGACCAGATCTGCTGCATGAATAAAAACACTGGGCATGGTTCTGAAGGGGTTATAGCCCAGTTCAGGCTCAGATTCTATTTTTCCGGAAACCCTCAGTTCGGCATCGCCAATGGCAACAACATCGCCAATCTTAACATCCAATAAAGAAAATAATCGTTCAGCAAGCCATAACTGACCGGGCTGTAACGAGGATTGAACGCCGCCGTCCTGACCAATTAAAATCAACTCACCACGCAGCGGATAACTGCTTGGCACCGCTTTAACGCTGACTAACTGCATCCCCTTATCACTGAACGCCATGGTTTGAAAACGGGTTTGCTCAGAGGTGTTCACATTCAACTGTTGCGCTTTACTCAAGATTAATTCAGGCGTCGGATTGTCTGATCGGAAAACCAAATCACCCGCCATCATTGAACGGCCATGATCCGTCATCACCTTTTCAATGCGAATCGCTAATGCCGACAGCGCCACCACACAGGCGATGATTAAAGTCAGCGCAGCCATCACCGGCCAGAGTTGCCCCTGCCATATCTCACGCCAACTCCAGCGCATGACCATCTTCGCTCCCGAGGTGCTTTGCAAATTGCTCATTAGCTCTCCTTTAACTCACCGGCATGAATAGAAAGCGTACGTTCACAGCGTTTGGCAAGATTAGCATCATGAGTGATCAACACCAGTGTCGTACCATGGTCACGGTTCATTTCAAATAACAGTTGGATAATAGTTTCTGCGGTGTGCTCGTCTAAATTGCCAGTTGGTTCATCGGCAAAAAGGATTTTCGGCTGGGTCATAAACGCCCTTGCCAATGCCACCCGCTGCTGTTCACCACCCGATAGTTGTGAGGGCAGATGCGTTTCGCGACCCGATAATCCGACCGATGCTAATAAGCGCTGTGCTTTGTCTTTATCTTCACCCTCACCACGTAAAATAGCCGGTAAGGTAACATTTTCCAATGCCGTTAATGACGGGATCAACAGGAAATTTTGAAAAACAAAACCGATCGACTCGCTGCGGATTTTCGCTCGCTGCTCATCATCTAATAGCGACAAAGGTTGCCCGAGCAACTCAATCTCACCGGAACTGACAACATCTAATCCCGCTAACAGCGTCATCAGGGTAGACTTACCTGCACCCGATGTACCAATAATTGCAACTGTTTCACCTGAAAACACTTCAAATGTGATATCTTTTAAAATAGATAACTCAGCTGCATTGGCAAACACTGATTTACTCACTGATACTGCTTTTATGATGGATAATGACATGGCAAAAATAATTTCCTTCTGTTTAATGCTGCTCTGCTGTAGCGCAGCTAATAGCAAAACACTTCTTATTCTTGGTGACAGCTTAAGTGCCGGTTACAATATGCCCATAGAGCGGAGCTGGCCGACTTTATTAAGTGATCAACTCAAGCTACTGGATAAATCGACCACGGTTGTTAATGCAAGTATTTCCGGCGATACCACCAACAATGGCTTAGCCCGTTTGCCGGCATTACTTGCTTTACATAAACCCACGTCTGTTTTAATTGAATTAGGCGCCAATGATGGCTTACGCGGTTTTCCTCCAACTATCATTATGGCAAATATTGAACGCATGATTAACATGATCAAGGCTGAAAACAGTAATGCACTATTGATGCAAATTCAGGTTCCGCCTAATTATGGTAAACGTTACAGCGAGGCATTTAGTTCACTTTATCCGCAACTGAGTAAAAAATACAGCACTCCGTTAATTCCTTTTTTTCTTGAGCAGCTGTTCCTGAAGCCGCAATGGATAATGAATGATGGTTTACACCCAACGCAGGAGGCTCAGCCCTGGATAGCGGAGTATATGGCGGAACAATTAGCCCCCTATCTGCAATAGCCTTTTCACTGCGGGGACCGTTAAGTCCCCGTGCGTAATTTTGCCGAAATTTTCAAACTGCGGCTGACGGCAAGATTCTTATAGGCAGGTAAGAGAACGGCTAACTTATTTAATTTAAGATGTTTAAGATTTAACTACAGAAGTGTTGTGCCACGAGTTTCGAGTCGCGAGCTACGAAATTCACAGCTACCTGTCCCCTTTTGCACAAGTACACAATGCTATTAAATAAAAGACACACGCAAAGCATCAAACGACTGCGCTGTTTTTTCACTCTGGCAATACCACAACCCGACCGCTATTTTTAGTTCACCGTCGATCACAATAAAAGGCACTAAATCCCGTAACCAGGGCGGGACATGGTATTCGTGCAGCAGTTTTTTTATGCTGCGCGAGCCCGAGCGACCAGCGGGTAAACAAGTTAGATTAGCCGGCAGTTGTGCACGGAAACAGATCTCCACCTGTGCACTGCCAGCCAAGTCAGCCAACGCAACTGCGACCTGTTTGTTACCCTCTACAGTAAAAGCTAAGTTAATCAGACCATCGCATAATGCTATTTTTTCCTGACCTAACCATCTGACCGCTTGAGGGACTCTCTGCGCTATTTTTTTGTCTTCGACGAAATACAGGTGCTCCCGGTAACGGCGAATAGATCTCCCTTTAAACTGCAAAACAGGCTGCGCGTCTTTATCCGCTAAGGCGACATCCGTCCATAACGTTTGTAGCTGTATCGCCGAAGGATAATCGAGCTTATTTTTTTTAAACCATAAACGCAGTAGATTATTACGTCGTCCAGTGCTGAGCAGTGCCAGTTTTGCAACAGGGAGTATCTGCTGATTCAGCGAAGATTCAGCAACTTGATTAAAATCAGCCTGTGCAACTTCATCCAGCAATAGTTGCTGCTCCTGAACAATAGAGGCGCTGCGCGAAACGGCTTTAGCGATACCCGGCCAACGCTGTTTTAATAACGGAGTAATATCATGACGAATAAAATTACGGTCAAAATGCACATCCTGATTACTTTCATCTTCAATCCAGTGTAATTGAAAAAGCGCCGCATAAGCAGCTAACTGGTCACGCGAAAAGTCCAATAAAGGACGAATTAAATAACCCTGCTGTAATTTTTGCTTTTTTTGAATACCCTGCAAACCGGTCGTACCCGAGCCCCGTTTTAAAGCAAGCAAGACGGTTTCGAGTTGGTCATCCTGATGATGTGCGGTTAGCAGATAACTGTGCTCCAATAAATCCGATTGCAAACAGGCATAACGTTCTTCGCGCGCAAGCGCTTCCAGACTGGTGCGATTTTGTTTCAGCAAGTGTACTTTTGAAAAGCGGTAATTAACTCCGAGTGAAGTACATAAATTTTCACAGAATTGCTGCCAATACGGTGCATTTTCACTTAAGCCATGGTTTATATGATGGGCACAAACCCGACATTGCGGCGCTAATTTCTGTACACGGGAAAAAAGGTGTAATAAAACAACCGAGTCCAAACCTCCGCTTAAGGCAATATGAAAATCCTGCCCGTTGATGGGCTGCGGAGAAAGGATTAATCTCAGTTGTGCCAGAAAGGCGCTAAACAGATCCTGTTTATTCATCTCCAAGCCCGGCTTAATAAACTAAACATGATCAAAATGCAGCGTGACATTTTCGGCGCCAAGTAGATGCGATAAAGCAAATAAAAGATCATCACTAGGCGTAATCGACCATTCCCGGCCGAATGCAAGCTCGGTTTTGGCCTG
>JBATHQ010000012.1:0-2990 GCA_049667005.1 Psychromonas sp. | reverse complement strand
GATAACGTCGCCTTTTATACCGCCCAATTGAACGCGATCACCCACGTTATAAAAACGGCCAAATGACATTGCTACCCAACCAGCGACACTGGCGATAAGTTCCTGCAGAGCGAATGCAACACCGGCCCCTGCCACACCAAAAAATACAGTCAGTCCGGCCAGTTTATCGCTAAATACAATTGAAAGGAGAAATATCGCCAGAATATAACCAGTAAAAGTAACCAGTTTTCTTAAGCGATAGCGTCGTTCTGTATTTTCAATATAGCGTCCGAGTACGCGCTGAATAGAGCGCACGAGTACAATGACAACTACCACGACCAATACTGTGGCAATCACTTTTCCGACAGCAGGATCGAATAACCATTTATTAACTAACTCATTCATAGATGCAGCCCATATTTATACCTGTGTTTAAATCAACTTAGGATTTGGTGTAAACATTATTTTTATGCGGCGCCTGACATCTTCCTAGATAGGAAAACTCCAATCTTTCAGAAGAGCGACGTCTAGCAAATAATTATAATAAACGTTAGGTCTATTAATTATTTTTATCAAATACTTATATGTAAAAATATGATTGTTCCCAGATAGAATGGCAGAAAAAAATAACTAATATTATTCACTTCGTTAAATGATCAAAAAATTCCCTATGGAAAATGGGTCAAAACAGTGATGTTGTTGGTGATTTTAACCGCAAGTTTGATCAAATAGTTATCTGCAATGGTATAAGTTGTTATCTTGAACAATAATAGTAAACAGTGCTGTTTTTTATCTCGGCGCAATAATATGTCCGGCTCATCTGGTTGATATTTTTAGGCTTTCTGTAGAAAATAGGGGGACGTTATGAATAAATTAAATATAAAAAGACGAATTGTCCTAACCGGTGGTCCG
Organism: Psychromonas sp.; assembly: GCA_049667005.1. Lineage (GTDB taxonomy): Bacteria > Pseudomonadota > Gammaproteobacteria > Enterobacterales > Psychromonadaceae > Psychromonas. The sequence goes on along the minus strand of JBATHQ010000012.1, from coordinate 2,099 downwards.
GGCGGCGGAAAAACAACCGCATTGGATCTTTTTCGCCGCGAATTGCTGGGTAAAATAGCCCTAGTGCCCGAAGCGGCGACGATGATATTCAGCGGCGGTATTGAGCGTTCATTGAGAGAGGAAGTGATTTGCGCTCAGCAGATTGCTATCTTCAATTTACAACGCCATTTAGAAGATGTGCAGCGCACCACGTGCCCGGATTCTCTTATTCTCTGCGATCGGGGGTGTTTAGATGGGTTGGCCTACTGGCCGCGCTCTGAAGAGGACTTTTTTACCACCATGAACTCCTCTTTGAGTTATGAACTGCGCCGTTATGATGCAGTTATTTTTTTTGAAACAGCGGCAAACTCCGACCAGGAGATAAGAAGTAATAACCCAATCAGAAATGAATCCGCTCAAAAAGCCATTCTTCTGGATCAGAAGCTGCAACAAATATGGTCGCAGCATCCTAATTTTCATCTGGTTTCTCGGGATGAATCCTTTATTAAAAAAATCATGCTCGGTATTGCCACTATTAATGAGGTGATCGATAAAATCTGATCTTTACACACGCACTATTCTACTTTCTCTATCTGGTTATCTAATCGCGTGGGTAATAAAAGTGTTTACCGCACTGTTTTTCACGGGTTCTCTAAAGGATGGCGTAATAAAATGCGGCGCCACTAACAGCTCTTTATCAATCAAACGGGTTATCAGCGGTAAAAACTCCAGTGATGTTTTCCCACTAAGCAGATGGTTAAAATTAGGCTCATGTTCGTAAGCATTTAAAATCAGCCTGAACCCTTTCAGATATAAATAGTCTTTGGTGTAACCACCACCACGGTAAGCGCGGGCGGTGATAACGTAAGCCCTCTCATCGTCGATATTGTAGGTTTCTTTGAGCAGCAGAAAAGTGGTGCGAAAGTTTTTATCTTCGATCATCGATTTTACCGCGATAACACGTAGCGCTAATGTTTTTAAGCGGTAAAGTGTTAAATTGCCGGATAAATACTCACTTAAAATCGCCATCCCTTCCTGAGTAGTGGTATTGATCGGACAACCTAGCGATAAAATACGCAGAGGTTGTTTGTTACTATTAAGAGAAGTCACCAAGTGGACGCCTAATTCATGATGAGCAAGTGCCATTGCATCGGTTTGGGTTAATTTAGCGCGACTGTTAATGCGTACCCGCGTACCCGAAACCAATGCGGTGCCAACCATGTTATCGTCAAGTTCCATCTCCCAACTGTAGTTTTCTGTGCTGCCCATTTTGTGCAAAATATCTTTAATCCCGATTGCATCTAAGAGTGCGTTATTATCTTCATCGGGTAGTTCGGGCAAATGCAAAATAAACTGCGCATTATGGATATCTTTCTCACTCGGCTCGCCATAATAGCGCAGTGAATCGTAGAGAAATTCGTTACTGCCGATTGATTTGTACTGGTCTATTTTGTCCACATAGGAATCAATCACCGCTAAATATAATTGATAAAGATCTTCATCCTGTATTTTTTCCAGCGGGATATTAAACAAACTGCGTTTCAATGCAAATGGGTCGATCTCATTTTTCCGGTAGACAAATTCTGGCTCAGATGAAAAGTGGTTGGCAAAAAAACGATCTTTTTCCTGTATATAATTTAAGGGCTTTACCGCTTCGAGGATCTTGATATTGCTAACTAATGCGTTTAGCTGCTGATCAATACTGGTGAATAGAGGATTAATACTATTGTTAGGTAAATCAGGCATAGGTCGTTGTCCTGCAGGTGACATTTTTTGAGTATGGTTTAATGGGCGATAAATGTGTTATAGCACTCTTTTTCTCTGTATTTAACAACTAAAATTGTCAGCCTGATAAGTTACCATCAAGAAAATATGTTTTTCGAGTTGATTTTTCCTTTTATCCCCTATTTAGTTGGGATACTTACGGCACTTTTTTGAGATTTATCTTTCTGTTCGCAATTAAAATCTGCTCAAGATTTGCTGCAAACTCGCCTGTATCGTAAAACGGGCACACTCAATGGTCAATCATAATTTAACGCTATTAAGGCTGTACAGATTGAAATCATCGCATTACCAGAATTAAAAACTGAAACGGTATTGAGATGAATCTTCATCAACGA
>JBATHQ010000011.1:0-1987 GCA_049667005.1 Psychromonas sp. | reverse complement strand
CAGCGGTAATCGGTTTTCGCCATATTCAGATCTGCGTTGTACCACCTTTTCATCGGACAGCCCTTGTTCAGAGGTTTGCATAACGTCAAATACTTCTGGCATATCAAAAGCATATGAGTTCTTGATTATACTGGGCATGAATCCTCCTGATAGTAAACGCAAATGCAAATGCAATACCAGTGCGCTTACTGCTGCAAGCCTTTTCCTGTTATCCATACAGTTTAAGCCATATTCAAACTCCCAAGGGTCAAAGGCAGATAAGTTTGTTGTTTATTTTTGGCTCTATGACATATTTCAAGAAATTCACTAAAGGGAGATAACTTTCAGCGTATAAAGCGCCGTTATTGTGCAATCAGAAATCTTATTATTTAGATCTGCGTTTTCAATAAACGGGTGATCCATTATTGGAAAACGAACGTATCTATTCCCGCAAACCTAAATATCGGTTTCATCATTCAGTCCATAACTAAGAAGGAAAATATCATGTTTAATAAAACATTAGCTATTTGTGCGTTAGTAGTGACTAGTTTTGCTTTTATGCCCATGGCCCAAGCAGATAATCACGGTATGAAAAAAGATGTTGTTGATGTTGCCGTAGCAAACGGATCCTTTACTACCCTGGCCGCAGCATTGACAGCCGCCGATCTGGTGACAACGTTGAAGGGGGAGGGACCATTTACGGTATTTGCACCAACCGACGAGGCATTTTCTAAATTGCCTGAAGGTACGTTAACGATGCTGCTGCTGCCTGAAAACAAAGAAAAATTGGTCTCAGTGTTAACCTACCATGTCGTTGCCGGCAAAGTGATGGCCGCCGATGTAATGAAAATCGACACGGCAGCAACCCTTCAGGGACAGCCAGTGACAATATCAACCACAGATGGCAAGGTGATGATAAATAATGCTAATGTCGTGACAGCAGACGTCGAAGCCAGCAATGGTGTTATTCACGTAATCGATACTGTTCTTTTACCGAAATAAATATTCTGCAGGGGGTACAGTTTACGATTCAAACTGTGCCCCATCTTATCTGCAGCATTATTTGTTCTTCTGTGCTGTATTTGTGATGTGGTTAGCCTAAGCACACTGCAGCCAACAAAATTCCAAATCTGCTTTTCATCTTGACTCAATACTGTTATAAAAAAATTTATAAACAAATGGCCCTCGGCAATGCTTTTATGTCACCTGCAGTAATGCAATATAGCAATGATATTGCTATGGTTATAAAATGCTTTTAATACAAAGAGATGGTTTTGAAAAAAACAAACGTAAAAGCCCTGGAATTTCATAATGTGGATAAATGGTTTGGAGAGTTTCAAGCACTTAAACAAATTAATCTTTCTGTTCAGGAAGGGGAAATTGTGGTTGTCTGCGGACCTTCAGGATCAGGTAAATCGACATTAATCCGTTGTATTAACGGGTTAGAGCCATACACCTCAGGGCAAGTGAGCGTGTTTGACAGCCCCGATTTAAATCAACAGAAAGGTAAAGTGGGCATGGTATTCCAACACTTTTACCTGTTCCCCCACCTGACCGTTCTTGAGAATTTAATGTTGGCGCCACTGCGCACGTTAAAACTTTCTAAACAAGAAGCGCTGGAGCGGGCTATGCACTTTCTAACACGCGTCAAAATAGCAGATCAGGCAGATAAATACCCGGTGCAGCTCTCAGGCGGCCAACAGCAGCGGGTCGCAATTGCGCGTTCGCTTTGTATGATGCCGCGCATTATGCTCTTTGATGAACCGACATCGGCGCTGGATCCGGAAATGATCAATGAAGTGCTGGATGTGATGGTTGAACTTGCCCAGGAAGGCATGACCATGGTCTGCGTCACCCATGAGATGGGCTTTGCCAAAAAAGTAGCTGATAGAGTGGTATTTATGGACGAGGGAGAAATTATTGAAATAGCCACGCCGGAAATTCTGTTCAGCTCACCACAACAAGAACGTACCAAAACTTTCTTAAATCAGATTTTAAGCCACTGATG
>JBATHQ010000010.1:0-9717 GCA_049667005.1 Psychromonas sp. | reverse complement strand
CATTGGTTACAAAATGGGTAAAACCACAGATATGGTGGACAAAATAGAAGCGTTTATCGGCCTGCTTTCTGATATCAAGGTCTTTAATTGAGGTGATAATTTTTTTGCACCTGTCCTTGGCGGCATTTATACGTGTGATATGCAGATTCAACACCTCTACCGGTAATGCAGTTTGGATAAATCCAGCTAATTTCTTAGTGTCCTGTGACGAGTCTTTGTGTAGCTCAAAACTTTTAATAAAGTGCAGCGTTTCATGCACTGCACTTTCGCCAGCGAAACGTTCAACCTCAAATTCTATTTGATCATCTGCTCTGTCAATAAGGGAGAAAACCACTGACTGCTGCTGTTTTTGTTTATCTTGTAATAACAGTACCTTCGAGAAATCAGCTATCCCCTGACGAACATCGGCGACCGCTTTGAGTAAATCTTCCTTTAACTGATCACTGTTTTTAATGAAATAATATTCCTGATCCATAACCCGGCCTCTTTGTGGTGATATTTTTGTTAATTGTAGGTTGGGTCTGTTTGATTGTCTATGATATTTCTTCCGTAACTGCCCTATCTCAAAGGTAATATTGATAGCCAGCAATGCTAAATTCGCCATTTTGTTCGAAAAATCAGCAAAAAAAGCAGATATACTGGATCCTATTCCAATAATGCTTATTATTACCGATTCCCTTTCCCTTATTTCATCTGAAAAGGATTTAATATGAAACCGCTACAAAAAATGTTCAGCCGATACTTTTACCGAACTCCCCTTTTCTGGTGCATTCTTCTGATCGGCAGTTATACCTTCGTTGGTTTTATCATTCTACCAAAGATCATCAAAACTAACATTACTGAACAGATAGAGGTTAATTTAGGATGGCAGACAAGCATAGAAAATGTCACCTTTAACCCTTATACCTTCATTTTAGAAATTACCAACTTGTCGGTTCAAGATGAACAAAACAAACCGGTTCTCGCATTTGCACAATACCATGGCGATTTTGAAATCCGCTCTGTGACTGAAGGCGCTTTTACCTTTGCAGATATGACACTTTCAGCTCCTTCTGTGGATCTGCTTATCGACAAAAATGGCGTCACTAATTTTGAACTGGCATTACAAAAACATGCGCTTAATTCAGAGCAAACAAACGATGAAAATACAAAATCAGAGAATACCTTAGTAAAACTATTGTTTGAAAATATCGCAGTTGTCGATGGTGCCATTAGGGTTGTTGATCAGAGTCCGCTAAATACTGTTAAACACAATATCGCTCCGCTCAACTTCAGCATGAAAAATTTTTCGACATACGCTAAAGATGATGGGGAATATCAACTAAGTCTCTCACTGGGCAAAGCACAGACGATAAAATTGGCAGGTAATGTAGGTGCGCAGCCATTACATTCTACCGGCACAATCGATGTTGCAGGGATCAAGGCGCACAAATTATGGGATTATGTCGCGCAAATATCCCCCTATAACCTGCTTAATGGTTTGGCTGATGTAAAAGCTAATTATCGTTTTAGTATGGAAAATACGACTCCGGAATTTGAACTACTCGACAGCAGTGTCAACTTAACAGCCTTAAAAGTCGCTTTAAAACAGCAGGCGCTTAGTTTTGTCGATATAAAATCGATAAAACTCAATTCACTGGGGTTTAATTTAGCGAAACAGGCGGTGCAGATAAAAGCGCTTGACGTAAATGAAGTTGCACTGCAGGTAGCACGTGATAAACAGGGACAATTAGATTTTCTCGCACCCTTTGCCACTCAGTCTGAAGCAACCAGTAGCAAGAGCGTTAAAAAACGTAGTGCAACGTCTAATAATCAATTCAAATGGTCAATAAAAAATATTAGCGTCAACAACAGTCAGGTAAATATCGTTGATAAGGTCCCGGCGACAGAGGCGCAACTTGTCATCAATAAGATCAACTTTAAGCTGTCTAAATTGGATCAAAATCTGACCAAGCCACTGCCCTTTGATCTCACCTATCAGATCAATGATTCTGAAGTGAATACCCTTAAAGGGCAAGTTACCCCATCTCCGCTTAACTTAACCGCGGCGGTCAGCTTAAATACAATAGACTTAACCATACTACAACCCTATGTCGATGATATTGCTAAGGTAAATATTGAGCAGGGCAAATTTTCATTGAGCGGGGATGTCAATTTATTGGTTGATGATCAGGGAGAAACGCAAGGTCATTTTGCCGGGGCGATTGATGTGCAGGAGTTTAACTCAAAAGATCAGATAGTTAATAGGCGCTTAGTCGGTTGGAAGCAATTAGCTGTAGAGCCCTTCACCGTTAATTTCAACCCGTTGTCTATCAACATTGATAAAATCCGTTTATCAGAGTCATACAGTCGTTTGGTGGTAACAGAAGATCGCCATCTGAATTTATCACAGTTACTGAAAAATCCGCAAACGGAGCAGCAAACACCCAGCTCAGCAGTGGTTGCAGAAAATGCACAAATCAGCAATAAACAAACCGCACAGCCATTAGCCTTAACCATTGACGAAATAGAGTTTGTGAATGGCAGTGCCTATTTTGCTGACCTTTCACTGCAACCTGATTTTGCCACCGCTATCAAGAATATCAATGGCAAAATCAGTGGATTATCAATGAATAACCGTGAACGCGCCGATGTCAATATTACCGGTACGGTTGATGAATATGGCAGAATGTCCGTCGATGGAAAGATTAATCCTTTAAGCGGAGATCTGTACAGCGATATTAATGTCAAATTTGCTAAGGTTGAACTGGCCACAATGTCACCCTATTCACGGCGTTATGCCGGTTACGTGATTAATAAGGGAAAATTAAATCTGGATCTCAATTATAAAATTGCAAAACGCAAACTTAAAGGCAGCAATCGCCTGATTCTAGAGCAGTTTGAACTTGGAGAGGCAGTGGACAGTCCAGAGGCGGTTGATCTGCCGTTAAAATTAGCCGTTGCGTTGTTTAAAGATCATAATGGCATTATCGATATTAGCCTACCTACCCAGGGTGATATGGATTCCCCTGATTTTGCTATTGACGGTCTGCTGCTTAAGGCTTTTTGGAATGTGATGACAAAAGCGGTGACCGCACCATTTTCCATGCTGGCTAATTTGGCAGGAGGTGCAAATCCACAACTTGATAAAATCGCCTTCGATTTTGGGCAAAGCAATTTAACCACAACACAGTTAACGAATTTGCGAAGTCTCGCCGAGGTATTGATAAAGCGTCCGAAGTTAATTTTAGAAATTCATAGCACTGTCGATAAAGAAAAAGATGGTTTAGTGTTGAAAGAGCAAAAATTAACGGAAAGATTACAATCCTATATGGGTGATAATGCGTCGCAGGAAAAACGCATTAGCGGTATGGAGAGCATGCTTAATAAGTTATCCGGTGATGGCACAACAGACGCACTAAAAGCTCAGTTATCAGCCTCACAAACCGTTGACGCAGCTAAAGTAACCAGCAGTGACTATGAAGCAACGCTGTATAAAACGTTACTGGAGAATCAACCTTTATCAAACAGTGACCTCACTCGCTTAGCCAAAAAACGCGTGAGCATTATTCAGGAAGCGCTGATTAAAAACAACCGTGTGCCGGAAAATCAGGTGTTTGTTATTCGCCCATCTTTAAATGGGCAAGCGGAAGCGGATAAAATCCTAACCACTTTTTCTTTAAATACTAATTAGTTAATTATTATTTGCAGGCTAGCTTAAACAAATATCTAAGCTAGCCTCTACCCCCTTACTTTTTGAGTTATAAATTACTGTATAATCTTTTTTATTTTACCTGCTTAGACATAGCCCGTTAACTTTGGAACCTTTAAAAATGTATAAACTTGTTGTTTTAGATATGGATGGCACCCTACTCAATAGCCAAAAAGAGATCACCAGTAAAGTGCATGAAGCCATTACGGCAGCAAAACAAAGAGGCGTTAAAGTGGTACTTGCCTCAGGTCGTCCCTTAGAAGGTATGTTGCCAACATTACAAGCACTTGGTTTAACGACGGAAGAGGATTATGTTTTAACTTATAATGCATCGCTAACACTTAATGTTGCCTCCAGAGCGGTCATTCGCAGCGAACTTTTAAACGGGCAAGATGCCATTGACATATTTCATCTGTCTAACCAACTGGGCGTTAATACCCATGCATATTCAGCTAAAAGTGGATTGATCACCCCTAAAATCAGCAAATACACAGAGCATGAGGCAAATATCAACGGAATTGAGATCAATATCCGTGATTTTACGCAACTGGATCCCGCTGAAGAGATGATAAAAATCATGATGATTGATGAAGCAGCAACCCTTACTGCGGCCATTAATCAGCTGCCCGAGTCTCTGCAGCAAAAATATAATATGGCACAGAGTGCGCCTTTCTTTTATGAATTTATGAGCAAAAACAGTGGTAAAGCCAAAGGGGTAGCCGCACTTGCCGAGCACCTTGGCCTTACCCATGAACAGGTTATTTGCGTCGGTGACGCTGGTAATGATCTGGGAATGATTGAGTACGCAGGGCTTGGTGTTGCCATGTCCAATGCAACCGACGACGTCAAAGCGGTAGCCGATTACATCACCCTGAGTAATGATGAAGATGGCGTTGCACACGTTTTTGAAAAATTTATATTAGTGTAATAGAGACGTTAATTTCCAAACTTAATCAACCTCGGAAAAACCGAAAAAGCACAATTAATTTGTGCTTTTTATCCGTCATTTTAAGTATGCGCGGATAAATCTATTCTGCTATTATGATGCCCCTAATAACGAGACAAGAAAATCTTGTTTCATCTCAATTTGTATATAGGAAGTTGTTTATGAGTCTTGCCGACAAAGTATTAGCTGTTAATAATGATCTCCCCATCAGAACCGATCAACCCGTCCACAGTGGTAAAGTTCGTTCTGTTTATTGGCTAACAGAAGCTGACAGTAAACGTTTAATCGCTGAAAAAGGTTATGATGTTGCAGCCGACGCACCACTTGCCATTATGGTTATCAGTGATCGCATCTCAGCTTTTGATTGCATCTGGCATGCGGAAGGCGGAATGAATGGTGTACCGGGTAAAGGTCAGGCGCTTAATGCGATTTCAAATCACTGGTTCAAATTATTCAAAGAGCAGGGGTTAGCGGACAGCCATATTTTAGACATTCCTCATCCATTAGTGTGGATAGTACAAAAAGCCAAACCTATTATGATTGAGGCAATTTGTCGTCAATATATTACCGGCTCTATGTGGCGCTCTTATCAAAAAGGTGAGCGTGATTTCTGCGGTATTGCTATTCCAGATGGACTTAAAAGAGACCAGAAGCTACCTGAACTGCTGATCACCCCTTCTACAAAAGGTGTTCTAGAGGGTATTCCAGGTGTTGCGGCCGTTGATGACGTCAATATTACCCGTAAAAACATCGAAGACAACTTTGCCGCGTTTAACTTCAGCAAAGTAGAAGATATTAACCTGTATGAAAAATTACTAAAAGAAGGGTTTGACGTTATCAGTGATGCGTTAGCCAGCATCGACCAAATTTTTGTCGATACAAAATTTGAATTTGGTTATGTAAAAGATAAAGCCGGCAATGAAAAACTGATCTACATGGATGAAGTGGGCACGCCTGACTCATCACGCATTTGGGATGCAGCTGAATACCAAAAAGGCAATATTGTTGAAAACTCTAAAGAAGATTTCCGTCAGTTATTATTAAACCATTTCCCTGATCCGGATATTCTTTTAAATAAAGACCGCATGGCAGAAAGAAGTGCGTTGGCAAAAAACAATGCCCTTCCCGTTGAAGTGTTAATGAAAATTTCTGAAACCTATATCGGCATTGCTGAAAAAATTATCGGACGTAAAATTACACTTCCGGATAATCCAAAAGCAGAGATCATTGAAATTCTCGATAAGCAATATGGTTTAATTAATTAAAGCTCAGTTTATTTAAGATAAATATGATTTAAAAGCAGGAAATTATTCCTGCTTTTTTTATACTTGAAATTAAGGCATAGTCAAAAGGACTTAAAATGAACGGCTGGGCATTAACATTACTTATCACATTAGTATTAGGCGTCGTTGTCAGCAACTTAATGCTCTTAAAACATAGCGCAAAAATGAAAGTACCTAAATCGGTATTAGACGCGATACAAAAAAAGAAACAGCAAGCATCTCAGGAAGAACAACAGAAAAAAAAACCAAAAGATTAAAATCTTTTGGTTTTATCATTTATCTTATTAATATTCTCGGACTCGAACTACAAAAATTTACTTTGCGATTCCTTCGACAACACTACTTCACGAATTTTAGAGGTAATACTGAAATAAATCTCAGACACCTTGTCATTTTCTAAAGGATTTTTATCCGCATCTAACCAGGAGATTGAAGTACTGCCGTTATCTAACTCACCTAACTGAATATAATATTCATCATTATCAAGCTCAAATGGATTGAGATTATTTTCAGGCCAGTAATCTTCATTCGGCGCTTTGAATTTAACTAAGTAATAACCTAAGTTTTTATCCGCCTCGACTATTTCAAATCTTAACAATTTTAATAATTCAGGCAATTTCACCCAAGTATTGATAAATTCAGCATCAACAATCCAGGCCATTTGGTCATTATCATCATAACCAAGTTTGATTGGTAATGGTTGCCGCCCTGCTCTCTGCAACTCACTGGCTTCTTTCACATTGTAAGCGTGCTTTAACAGATCATTGACCAGCGATAATTCAATGCTTTTTTTAGTTCGTCCGGCTAAATTAACCTTCAAATCCTTATCGTCATTCTTTTCAGAATAACTTAAAGCATCAACGGTTAATGAAACACTTAAACCGTCCGGGGCCTGTTCAAGGGTAAAACGGTAACTGGACTCTTTTTCAACGTTATTATGAAAGAGCTTACCGTAGGATGATTTCTGACTGAAAACACCGGTTTTTATCTGCGACTGACTGCTGTCTTTTGCTACAACCTCAATGTTATTGTCTGCAATATATGACTCTAAAATTTTCCAAACTTTTATCTTCATATTTTCAGATTGATCAAAAGCATTAAATAATACCGTTGTTTTGCCACTATTATTGGCTTCCAGCATAACCCCTTCAATAACAGGAATTAATTGCGTGGGTGGGCGAACATCAACATCTGCTGATAATAACCCGATATTTTTTTGCGGCTCAGTTAACGTCGGCGTTGTATAAACATCACGCGCTTCATCATTAGTGAAACCACCATGTGTATATTTAGCGTGCGACGTATACTGGTCATATTCAAAGGGACCATTCGCCTGCATGCGCGTATCAAAACGAGCGCACGCACCTAACGATAAGGCGACGATAACGGATGCAGTGATTCTGCTTGGTTTAAATAATTTAATCATAAGATTAATTTAGCTTCAATTAAGGCATTACGGACAATCGACTGATGTTTTTCTTCTAAAATCGTTAATGGTAAACGACAGTCAGCAGTCGGGATCAGACCAAGTTCTGCACAGGCCCATTTAACTGGAATTGGATTTGACTCGATAAATAAGTATTTATGCACCGGTGCTAATTGATTGTCTATCTGTTTCGCCAACTCAGCATTACCGGCCAGCGCATATTCGCACATCTTTGCCATTTCAGCAGCCGCGATATTGGTGGTCACCGAAATAACGCCATGTCCGCCCTGTAGCATAAAATCACAACCCGTTGCATCATCACCGCTATAAAGCACAAAATCATCAGCGACTAAGGCTTTAATTTCAGCAAGACGCTGCAAGTTACCTGTCGCCTCTTTGATGCCGATAATGTTTTTGATTTTAGACAGACGCGCTACGGTTTCCGGCAGCATATCAACGCCGGTACGACCAGGTACATTGTATAAAATTTGCGGCAAGTCACATGATTCAGCAATCGCTTTAAAATGTTGGAATAAGCCTTCCTGAGTGGGCTTGTTGTAGTAAGGCGTTACATTAAGACCGGCAACGATACCGCTATTGGCGAAAAGTTTACTTAATAAAATGGCTTCTGAAGTTGAATTTGCGCCATTGCCCGCGATAATAGGAATGCGGCCAGCTGAAAACTCCAGCGCTTTCATCACCACTTTCGCGTGGGTATCAACATTCAATGTTGCAGACTCTCCCGTAGTACCAACGGCAACAATCGCAGCAGTTCCAGATTTTATATGAAACTCTACAAGTTCTTTTAATGCAGGGTAATTTATTTCACCGGTTTTATCCATTGGTGTCACGAGCGCGACAATACTACCTGTTAACATCTTAAAACTCCTATTTATTGATGCACTAATGTTACTTTTGCATGCTCTTAAAAACAAGCAATAAAGCTAATAGATTGAACTTCTTAGATCAAAAATAAGGCATAGATGCTTGCGTTCCTCTTTTTAAACGATAATCTAGGCTGAAAATACCCCAACTACTTCATCATGGACATTCAAATCATATTGATTTAGCTTGGTTATATGAACAACAGTTAACCTTTGAGGATAAAATGTATACTAACAGTCACGATATTAGCGTCTCTAATTTCCAACAAATAATTATCGAAGGTTCCAAAGAAAAACCTGTCTTAGTGGTTTTCTGGTCCCAGCAAAGCGCGGTGTGTCATACTTTATTGCCTCTACTTGACAAACTGCATGCTGAAAATAAACAAGCCTTTACGCTGGCGCGTATTAATTGCGATGTAGAGCATCAAATTGTTACTCACTTTGGCGTTCAAAGCGTACCCAGCGTCTTTATGTTTATCGATGGTCAGGGAGTAGACGGCTTTGCCGGAGATCAAAGTGAGGAGTTTATTGGCGAATTTATAAAAAAACATACGCCGAATCGAAGCGCATCACTGCTGCAACAGGGACAAACTTTATTTGCCCAGGGAAAATTGCCGGAAGCAAAAGAGAAGATCCTTGCAGCCGCCAAAATAGAGCCAGAAGATTTCGCGATTAAATTAGGCTTAGCACAGGTTTATCTGGCGATGGGCGAGCACGAGAACGCACAGCCAATTTTAGATAATATTCCACCAGCCGAGCAAAATATGATTTATCATAGTTTACTGTCACAGCTGCAGATAGCCCAACAATCAGCACAAACACCTGAAATTACGGCATTAGAAAAACAACTTGAAACGGTGGATGACAAAACCCCGATTGAATATCAACTGGCATTGCAATATAACCAGGCGAACCGTAATAAAGAAGCATTAGCATTGTTGTATAAAATATTAGTTGCCGATTTAAATTACGACAACGGCGCACCTAAAAAGACACTGGTTGATATTCTCGCGACCATCGACGATCCCGCTTTAGTCAGTGAATACCGCCGTAAGTTATACAGTTTGTTGTATTAGTCACTGCCACCAGCATCAATAAAATAGCGCCCTTTTTTCCATTATCGGGCGTTTTTTATTATAGCGCGTTATACCTCATACTCACTTCCCCACACGACCAGCACAATTCCCGCGCAAATTAGATACTGAATATAATAAGCGATTACTGTAATCTTAAGCACATATTTAACCTGAATTTAAGAACTCAATCGCTATGCAACAATTCGATAATGAACTAACAATTATGCGCACCAATATCAGTGAAGATAATGCTTTCGTAACAAACAGTGACGCCTCACCTAAAATCGTATTAGCCACTATTAATGCAAAATTTATTCATGCCAGTTTAGGTTTACGCTACCTGTACGCGAATTTGAAAGAGTTACAAACATGTTGTGAAATCAAAGAGTTTGTTCTGCAAACACGCCCTCT
>JBATHQ010000009.1:0-2761 GCA_049667005.1 Psychromonas sp. | reverse complement strand
GTACTGCTCAGTGAATCTTTTGGCAACCCCTGCTCTGCAGAAGCATTATCCGCCGGTTTACCCTTAACCGGAGTAAACCTGTCACCGGAACTGCTGCCGCAAGCCGCGGCGCGGGCGGGTTTAAGTGCAAAATTAAATCGCAAGAGTCTGGATAATATTCCGGCTATGCTGCTGCCCTGTATTTTGCTGCTTAAAGATCAAAAAGCCTGCGTACTGCAGGAGATAGATATTCAGGCCAACCGTGTTGTGGTCACGCTGCCGGAAACCGGCGGTGAAGAGCAGATGAGCGTTGAAGCGCTGGAGTCGGTTTATGTGGGCTATCTGTTTTTAATTAAACCGCATTACAGTGGCGATCGTGATTTTGATGTGCATGTGGCTGACAGCAAAAAACACTGGTTGTGGGACACCATTCGCGAATCCCTTCCTATTTATCGTGATGTGATTATCGCCTCTATTCTGGTTAATATTTTTGCCTTAATATCACCGTTATTTGTGATGAATGTCTATGACAAGGTAGTGCCTAACCTCGCTTTTGAAACCTTATGGGTACTCGCCATCGGCGGCTCTGTCGCCTATCTGTTTGATCTTATTTTAAAACAGCTACGCAGTTATCTGATTGATATGGCGGGTAAAAAGATAGATATTCAAGTCTCTTCAAAACTCTTTGCAAAAATCATCGGTATGCCGCTGGAAAAAAGAGCGGCCAGTGTCGGCGGTATGGCAAGGCAGCTCGGCGAGTTTGACAATGTGCGTGAATTCTTATCCTCGGCGACCATTACCGCGTTAGTGGATCTCCCGTTTTCTTTTCTGTTTGTTTTTATTATCTGGATTGTTGCCGGCGATTTAGCCCTGTTCTGTATTATTGCCACTGTTCTAATACTCGGATACAGCCTGCTGGTGCAGCCGAAACTGCGCCGCGCTATTGAAGAGAGTAATAAGTTTTCAGGCTTGCGCCACGGCCACTTAGTAGAGAGCTTGTCCGCGGTGGAATCGATTAAAGCCAATGGCGCGGAAGGCATTGTGCAGAACGCTTGGCAGCAGATGCTCGGACACACTTCGAACTGGCAGTTAAAAACCAAGGTGATCACCAACTCTGTTGCCAACGTGTCCGGTTTTATTGTGCAGATGGCGGTGATTGCGGTGATTGTACTTGGCGTATACCGGGTTTCCCAGGGGCTGATTTCGATGGGGGCAATTATCGCCGCGGTGATGTTGTCCAGCCGGGCGATAGGGCCGATGGCAAAGATTGCTGCATTGATGACCCGTTATAACCAGACGCTCACCTCCTTAAGACAGCTTGATGGTATTATGGGGCAGGAAGCTGAATTTGAAAATAAAGGGCATCTCGCCAGCCGTTCTAAACTGGTCGGCAATATTGTTATAGAGCATGTTGCTTTCAATTATCCCAATATTGAAAAACCGGCTTTATACCCGCTTTCGCTGAGTATTAAACCCGGTGAAAAAATTGCTATTATCGGGCGTAATGGCTCAGGGAAAAGTACTCTGGCAAAAGTATTGCTGGGGCTGTTTCAACCGACCCAGGGCAGTATCCGCTACGACGGATTACATCAGGGGCAAATTCATCCCAGTGATTTGCGCCGCAATTTTGGTTATTTAGCGCAGGATATTGTGCTTTTTCATGGCTCCATTAAAGATAATATTTTATTCGGCACCCGGCAGGTGACGGAATATCAGTTAATGCGGGCTGTGCAGTTGTCCGGCGTGAGCATGTTTACGGATCTTGACTCTCAAGGACTGGATCAGCAGGTCGGTGAGGGCGGTAAATCTCTCTCTCGCGGTCAGCGTCAGGCTGTCGCTTTTGCGCGTGCTATTTTAAATGATCCGCAGATTTTGCTGCTCGATGAGCCCACTGCCAGTTTAGATGCAAGAGCCGAAAAATTGTTTATTCAGTCTATGACTCAAACCGTGCATAATCGCACGATGTTTTTGATCACCCATAAAATGCACCTGCTGCAGTTAGTGGATCGCATTATTGTCCTTGATAAAGGGCATTTGGTTGCAGATGGTCCGAAACAGGTTATTTTGGAGCAATTGAAAAATGGCTCGTTAGTCTCGCCTTTTAAAGGGCCTAAATCATGAAAATAAGCAAGCAAGACCTGGAGATGGCGGACGATGTTTACGGCGCTATTTTAACCCAGACGCCGAGCATTCATCGTCTCACTATCTGGTCATTAGCGGCACTGTTTGTGTGTTTTTTTGTCTGGGCATATTATGCTGAATTAGACCGGGTTACCCGCGGAGAAGGGAAGGTTATTCCTTCTTCTCAGGTACAGGTAATTCAGAGCCTTGACGGTGGGATCCTGCAGGAGTTGTATGTTAAAGAGGGGATGATGGTTAAAAAAGGAGAGCCATTAGCGCGTATCGACGATACCCGTTTCCGCTCGGATATGGCGCAACAGAACCAGGAAGTTGATGCACTGCGTGCCGATATTATTCGCTTGCGGGCAGAGCTTAGCAGTATTTTAGTGGCGGATGTGCCAGACTGGCGTTTACAAATTAAATTCAATAGGCAAACATTAGAATTTCCTGAAGATCTTAATAAAATAGCAGAGAGCCTTGTATCACGCCAGCAGGATGAATATGAAGGTCGGTTAAATAATCTCGAAAATCAAGTGGCTATTTTTGCGTTGCAAATAGATCAGCGGCAGCAGGAGATGATGGAGATTAACTCTAAAATAACCACGCTGGAAACCAGTCTCTCCCTGGTTAACAGAGAGCTGAGATTAACCCGGCCTTTAGC
>JBATHQ010000008.1:0-1836 GCA_049667005.1 Psychromonas sp. | reverse complement strand
CGTGGAACGAGTCAATTAAAAGCGCAAGTCTTCAAGCATTTACCAGAGTCTTTGCATGCGCAGAGTGATCTGACAATCGGTTTTGTTGACTCTGCAGTGGATCGTATTGTACCACCGGCAGAAGCGGGTGAAACAGATCCATTGGCAGTAACAGTAGAAACCTTTAGTGAATGGATTGTGGATGAAACCCAGTTCAAAGGTGATATTCCTGACATCCCGGGAATGGAAAAAACTGATAACTTAATGGCCTTTGTTGAACGTAAATTATTTACCCTTAATACTGGTCATTTAATCACTGCATACTTAGGTGTGCTTGCAGGCCACGAAACGATTAAAGACTCAATCGAAGATCCTGCTATCCGTGCTGATGTGACTGCTGCAATGCAGGAAAGTGGTGAAGTACTGATCCGCCGTTATGGTTTTGATCCAAAAGCGCATGCTGCTTATATCCAAAAAATATTAGGACGTTTTGCTAACCCATATTTACGTGATGAGGTGGATCGTGTCGGTCGCCAGCCAATCCGTAAATTAAGTGAAAACGATCGTTTGATTAAACCGCTGAATGGTACATTAGAGTATGGTTTACCAAATGCGCATTTAGTTAAAGGTATCGCTGCTGCATTTTTATATAAAAATGAAGATGATCCACAAGCGGTTGAGCTACAAGCTATGTTTGCTGAAAAAGGCTTAGCAGAAACATTAGCGCATTACTCAGGTCTGGCTGTTGACTGTGAAACGGTTAAACGTGTCGAAGAAGCTTACCAAAGCATGAAGTAATTTGTTAATTCAAGTGCCACTTTCCGTGGCACTTATTTATCCTATTAGAAAAAATTATGTCTGAGTTTACCCGATTAAAATTTGATATTGATGTTGTCGAAACTCTTTCGGAAGCTAAAACGGCATACGATTTTTTTACCGCCAGTTTTGATCTCTTTGAAGATGCCGTAGATATCTTGATTCAGAATGTATTCAGGAAAGATGATTATGCAGTAAAATATGCTGTTGAACCTCTGCTCAGCAGCAATGGTCCACTGGCGCATTTGCCTATCCGCATAAAACTTTTGTATGGTTTAGGATTGTTATCGCAAGACGCTTATCAGGATATTGAAGCATTTATTGAACTCAAAGAGTTTGTACAATCTGATAATGAATCGATAGAATTTATATCGCCCTCTATTCTTGAACGCTTAAAATCGATTAGTGCGATGACCGGTGTTATGCCTCCCAGCGTGTATGAGCAGCAACCCGAAGAAAGTTCTCATTATATCGTGCAGATGAAACTGGAGCAGAGTAAAAATATCATTAAGTCGTCTTTGATTTTGGCTATTGCTGACATTATAAAAGATCTGCATAAAGATACTCCGTTAAGTTGATTATCTGATATTAGCTTTTTTTATTCATCAAGCCCGCCATTTGGTATCATCATTTACCTGAATTAACTAAGCTATTTTCTATGTACCATTTTCGACAATAAAGTGGCCGATCATTAGGCATAATCACCGGATTTATAGCTGTTAATAACATCTAAGTGCATGCCACATACAGCAGAAATTATGAAAAAGCGGATTGATTTTGTGGAACCATTCCGCTTGATTGAATAAGAAACGGGCTGTGCCACCAATTAATTTACTTCATTACCGTTTAGCTGACCGGATGCAAAACTCTGCAAATTATCCAAAGTAGTCTGTGCAATACTGGTTAATGCTTCCTTGGTTAAAAATGCCTGATGGCCGGTGAATATGACGTTATGGCAGGAAGATAAACGGCGGAACACATCATCGGTGATAATTTCACTGGAATGGTCATTGAAGAACAAAGAGTCCTCCTCTTCGTAAA
>JBATHQ010000007.1:0-5467 GCA_049667005.1 Psychromonas sp. | reverse complement strand
TTTTAAACCGGCAAAGTGAATAACAGAGGTGATCTTATGCTCGCTGAATATTTTTTCCAGAATAGCGCGATCGCGTACATCACCTTGATAAAAAATGGGTTTCTGGCCTGTTAGCGCCTCAATACGTGCTAAGACTATGGCACTGCTATTTGACAGGTTATCGAGAATAACCGGCGTCATGCCCGCAGCCATCAGTTGAATGCAGGTATGGCTACCGATATAGCCCATTCCACCCGTGACAAGAATTTTCATTTGTAACTCCATTCGCTTTAATGTGGTGAGATTAACAGTAAACAGCATAGGCTGTGCGCAATCAAGAGTGCATGCCTAACTATCCAAAAAAAAAACCGCAGCACATTATTAATGCGTTGCGGTTTTCGGATTATTGCTTGCATGGCGAATAACCTCACCAGCAAACTATCAGATACCGTATTGTTCACGATAGGCTTTTACTGACTCAAGATGTACCTGCATCTCCGGTTTAGCTTCAAGATAAGTGATTAAGTCACTTAACTGCACAATAGAAATCACTTTAGCATTGTAGTCGCGCTCTACTTCCTGAATCGCAGAAAGTTCGGCTTTGCCTTTTTCCTGACGATCCAGCGCAATTAATACGCCCGCTAACTGTGCATTGTGCGCCTGGATAATATCCATTGATTCCCGAATTGCCGTGCCAGCCGTGATCACATCATCAACCAGCATGATTTTGCCTTTAAGCTCAGATCCAACCAGACTGCCGCCTTCACCATGGGTTTTAGCTTCTTTGCGGTTAAAACAGTAAGGGATATCCAGATCGTAATCATTAGACAACGCAACGGCGGTAGTTGTCGCAATGGGGATGCCTTTATAGGCGGGACCAAAAAGCAGATCATAATCAATCTTAGAATCCATTAGCGCTGCCGCATAAAAACGCCCCAAACGGGCAAGATCTCGGCCGCTATTGAACAATCCGGCATTAAAAAAGTAAGGGCTTATACGGCCCGATTTCAGGGTGAACTGACCGAATTTTAAGACCTGTTTCTGTAAAGCAAATTCAATAAACTCTTTTTTATAATTTTTCATGTAGTTATTCCGCGGTTAGTGCTTTTTTCTGTTCATGGATCAGTTCTTCGATACCACCTTTGGCAAGGCTTAACATGGCAAGCATCTGTTCATGGCTGAACGCCCCATTTTCTGCCGTTGCCTGAATCTCTATCAAACCACCATCTTCAGTCATGACAACATTCATATCGGTTTCTGCATTGGAATCTTCAGCGTAATCCAAATCACAAACGGGAGTACCGTTATAGATCCCCACGGAAACAGCGGCCACCATCTGCTTAAGCGGACTCTTTTTCAGTTTTCCGGCATTGACCATCCAGTTCAGTGCATCCGCTAATGCGATACATGCACCGGTAATTGATGCAGTACGAGTACCGCCGTCTGCCTGAATCACATCACAATCAACGGTGATCATATTTTCACCTAATGCATTAAGATCGACGGCAGCACGCAGTGAACGTGCGATTAGACGCTGGATCTCCAGTGTGCGACCACCTTGTTTGCCTTTAGCAGCTTCACGCATATTACGGGTATGGGTTGCACGCGGCAGCATCGCATATTCCGCCGTCACCCAGCCTTTGCCTTTACCTTTCAAAAATCCCGGTACTGAATCTGAAACCGATGCATTACAAAGTACTTTGGTATTACCCATTTCAATTAACACCGAGCCTTCTGCATATTCAGTATAATGACGGGTGATTTTTATTTCGCGGTTTTGCTCTGGGGTACGATTACTAGGACGCATAAGTTAACAAGCCTTCTAAAAAAATGAAGGCTTATTATAAGAGCAAAGTGAATACAGGTCACGCTAAGTTATTCAGATCCAGCCGTTCGTTAGCGCTTAGGCAGGCTGTCAATATCAGATATTATCACCTCATTTTCCAGTCGTAGCGGCGCTTCCTTAATAAATTTTGTCCCCTGCACTTGAATTGAAATAGGCTGTACATTGGCTGCGTTGACAAAAATAATCTTAAAAAATTGTTTAATGTCGCTTAACGATACTGCAGACAAGTTATCTATATAAGCCTGCTTAGTATCTATCTCAGCTTTCAGACTTAACCATTGGTTACTCAGATAGGAGAACTCATCAGCAAGTGAAGTAGGCTTGGCTAAATAATTACCAATATGTGCTTTTTTGATGGTCGCAAACTCTTGCTCAGTGGTGTTATCCAACTGCTGTTGAAAACTTTTTAAGAAAGCAGCAAAACGGGCATGCAACTTAGCATTACTGGCCGCTGGACTTTGCGTGAAGAGTCCAACAGCAACACTTTCATCAACAGGAAAACTGGCCGTAAAGGGTGAGTAGGTTAACTGCTCCTGAGTACGAATTTGATCGTAAAATGCAGGCTGCAGGAAGTTGTTTAATAACTCAGCAGACGCAAATGCCCGATCTCCTTTTAAGTCAGAAAGGTAAATACTCGCCAAGGCATCATCTTCCATCATCGAAGTGACGCGGTAGTTTAACGGCCCCTGCTTGAGATCAGCCTGCAGGCGTTTAATCATATAAAACGGCTGTTTCTGAATATTAACCATTTTTGCCAACGAGCTATCTAAATCCAGCACCGCTTCCCGGCTTAAATTGCCCAGAGCTAGTAATCGTAAACTTGATTTGTTGAATGTCTTTTCAACAAATTTGTTGATATCAGATAAACTGATCGAATCAATCTCGGCAAGCAAGGCGGCATCTGACCATGAAGGTAAACGCGCTAACTGTCTAAAACTATCAAATGCAAAATCCATCGGCTGCATTTTCGATTTATTATTTAACTGACGCTGCAGCTCCTCCTTGGCCAGCAGCAGTGACTGCTCAGTAAATTTTGCCTCTTTTATCTGAGTTAATACGCTTAATAATAATTTAGCCTGTTTGTCATTATAGCCGGAGGTCGTTATTAACAAACCGTCGGAATTACTGACATCAAAACTTAAACCGGCTTCACTGGTGATAAAGTTCAGTGCAGCAAACTCTTTTTCCAGTAGTTTCAGAAGCAAACTGATGGTTACCCGTGATTTTGCATCCTGATCGGCAAGATTATTATTCAGCTGCAGCAAAAGTTCTGCTTTCGGCTCTTTGATATAGGCGCTTTGTTTAAACCATACCGAGTGACCAACGTTGTGAACCAGCTGCTGCGCTTTTTCTGCGTCGTGAGTGTCCACTAAACTGAGATTTTCCGGTAACCACGGATTACTGCCGGGTAAGGTTAATTTGATCTTTTCGGCTTGGTCTAACCAACTTTGTTGGGTTTTTTTAGTTATCGTATTTTGCGCATATTCTCCCTGATAAAATGGAATCTGCGTCCCGCCTTGTGCATTTGGACTCATAGTAAAAAGGCGACTATTTTCAGGCGTTAAATAAGTGAGCAACTGGGCAATAAATTGTTCGTTAAAAGCATCCAGACGATAGGGATGAAATAACAGGTCTTTACCCGGATAGAGTTGCATATCAGCAGCCAAATCCATAACGTAATTAAAACCGGCGTTTTTAGTTAAAAACTCAAAACGTCTGTCTAACGCATTCTTTTGCTCCTGATACTGCTGTTGATTAATACCTTGCGTTTTAATCAGCTCAATATAAGCAAATAAACTCGCCATGATTTTATCCTGTGCATTCAACCCCGCATTAGTCAGCTGAAAGACCATTGAAAAACGCGAATATTGTTCACTATAGGCGTCATCAAAACCAGCCATCACAGATTCCACCAGCGCCGCTTTTTGCAGAGAATCGGATAATCCCCCCTGATGATCTGAACCGAGCAGACGGCTGATGTAACCGCCAGGCTGATACATATATTCATCTTTTACACTGGGTATTAAGAAATTAACCTGTAATAATTTAAGATCTGCAGTAGGTTTCATCTCTACACTGATGGCGAGTTGATCTGCTGTAACCATCGGTGTCACAATCACCGGCTTCGCGCTGTTTTTATTAGGAATTTGACTAAGGTATAACTCCGCTATTTTCTGTAAATCAGCAATAGAACGCGGACTGGTTAATGCGACCTTCATTAAATTAGCGGAATAATAGGTATTAAAAAAATCGGCCAGCTCATCCTGTAATTTAGTGCCGGGTTTATCTTTTAAAGTGGTTAAATCACCGGTGCTGAAACGCGCGAGTGGGGAATCCGGATTCAAGGTATAACGCTGCAGTGCATAAAATTTGCGCATATCGTTATCAAAATAGGTTTTTTGCTCGGCATTGACCGTATGCCTCTCTTTATCCGCATATTTTTGATCCAGTAACGGCGCGCGCATCACATCACCCAATCGGTCTAAAGCTTCAGCGAAATGGCTATCATTCACTTCAAAACCATAGACGGTGCTTTCCTGGGCGGTATAAGCGTTGGTATAGCCGCCATGCTGGTTCATAAATCTACTGTATTCATTAATGACCGGATAACGCTCTGAGCCTAAAAACAGCATATGCTCGAGATAATGCGCGAGACCTAATTGTTGTTCGGGGTTATGCATACTGCCAACGGGTAATGAGACTGCAGCGGCACTATTTTCTAAATCCGGATCGGATACTAGCAATACTTCAAGCCGGTTTGGTAAACGAATCAATTGATATTGGCGTTGATCATTCGGGCTTTTAATCATTGCCGTCGGAAGGATTTCAAGCGCAGGTTGTGATTGCCCGGTGTGCTCCTCATTCGCAGCAACTAAAGCTGGCGACAAACTATAAAATAAACAAAAAAACAACAGCGCTAGCGTTTTATGAAATGGCATTATTTATTCTCTTCAGTGTTGTGCAATAAGAACGTAGATATTAAGAACATTGTCCATATTAATTAAGGGCAATGCGATACCCAATCCACTTCAATATACTAGGCTCAGAACCACTCAACGTTTTCAGTTCAAGGCATGCTGATGAAGGAGTGGCATTCCCTTTCGAATCAGCTTAACTCTGATACGGAAGCTTTGAGTAGTTCGCAAGGGCGAGTTTTATTGGGCTTCATACTGCGTTGCTAACTTTTACCGTAGAATAACTATGCTTTCAAGTTAGCGCCTTGCCTGAAGCCAAATAAATTCTCGCTGAACCAACTATATTAAGGTGGATTGGGTATATATGACAATAAACTTTGTAATAAGTTTAACAGAAATAAAAGCAGTTCAACTATTAAACCTGCAGCCAGAATGTTACCGGGCCATCGTTGGTTGATGAAACCTGCATATCCGCAGCAAATACCCCGGTTTCAACATGAATGCCCGCCGCACGACAATTTTCATTAAACAGTTCATAAAGCCGATTTGCTTCATCCGGCAATGCGCCATTGGAAAATCCCGGGCGATTACCTTTATTGGTTTCTGCCGCCAGGGTGAATTGTGAAACCACCAGCAGTTTACCACCCGCCTGCCGTACGTTAAGGTTCATTTTATCATCGCTATCGGCAAATATCCGGTAAGCTAATACGCGCTCCGCGAGACGTTG
>JBATHQ010000006.1:0-5165 GCA_049667005.1 Psychromonas sp. | reverse complement strand
CCTGAACAAAAACAGGGCGGATTGTATTACGCCATTCCGGTTGATGATTTTAAATTTGCGCTGTTTGAATCGGTTACTGACTTAACCTTGTCGACTCAAAGTGCGGAAATACTGCTAGCGCTTGATTCTGAGGTGACATTAACGCATCAAAGCGGAGAAAAGGTAACCATTAATAAAGGTCAATCCGTCTTTATTCCAGCCTATGCC
Source organism: Psychromonas sp. (assembly GCA_049667005.1). Classification (GTDB taxonomy): domain Bacteria; phylum Pseudomonadota; class Gammaproteobacteria; order Enterobacterales; family Psychromonadaceae; genus Psychromonas. The sequence continues at coordinate 4,958 of JBATHQ010000006.1, read as the reverse complement.
GGTCAATACCAGCTGACGGCTAAAGGCCGCGTTGCCCGCGCATTTAACTAAGCTAAATAAGTTAAATAAGTGCCCCCCATCACATACAGGCAGTAAATACCCTGTATGTGATATTTTCGGCAAGCCATACCTGCTTTAAAAACCCAGATCCTTTAACCGGTTACCATCTCTCTTTGCTCTTTGCTCTTTGCTCGCCGCTCGTCACTCATTACGACATTTGACTGCTTTCCACTCCCGCTGAGATGGCTAAATCAGATATATATCCTAATATTTGGGCAAGAGAAGGGGATCAATGTGTTGCATAGATCTGCGAGTATTTTTTGAGAGCACAATAGTTTATCAGCAATTGCGTTATATCGAAGTTGATTGTCGGCATTACGCATTATTCACTTTATAAAACGCCAGCGTGTATATTGCGGAATTAAAGGTTGGATGATGTTCAATAATATTTAAGCAAAGGATATTTAGCATGAAAAATAAAACTCGATTTTGCAGCATTGTCATTTTTGCATTTTTATTGATAAGTTGCAGTAGCCAGGAGTCTAGATCAAAAAGCAGCGTTGTTGACTTTCTCTATCCAGCGGAGTTAAACACCGTAATCCAACCCTCTATTCCGACCTTAAATCTTCCGCTTAAAGTGGGCATTGCATTTGTGCCTGAGCAAAGCCACGCAACAAGGGGAGTAAATCAATGGACAGGATTGTCGGCAAGCGGATCCGGATTAACATCGGCGAGTAAAACAGAACTCCTTGATAGGGTGGCCAGTAGCTTTAAAGAACTGAGTTTTGTTAGTGATATTGAGGTTATCCCTGCGGAGTATCTGCAGCCCGGTGGTAGTTTTAATAATCTTGAGCAGATACAGACCATGTATGGTATCGATATCATCGCGCTGGTTTCATACGATCAGGTGCAGTTTACCGATGAAGGAGTGCTTTCATTAACCTACTGGACCATCGTCGGCGCTTATGTTGTCTCCGGAGAGATCAATGATACAAGCACAATGTTGGATACTGTGGTTTATGATATCAAAAGTAAAAAAATGTTATTTCGAGCGCCCGGTACAAGTGTCGTAAAAGGCAGTGCAACGCCTGTTAACCTTAGCAAGCAGCTTCGCGAGGATAGCTTCAAAGGTTTTAATATGGCCTCTGAGGAGATGACCAAAAATCTGCATATGCAACTTACCAGGTTTAAAGAAAATATCAAAAAGAACCCCGAGCAAGTTAAAATTGTCCATCGACAAGGGTATTCAGGCGGTGGTGGTGCGTTTAACCTCTATCAACTAATCCTATTGTTGCTTATCGTCTTCGCCAAAAATATTGCAGGCAGCGTAAATAGAGGTAAAAAACAGATCCTTTAGGGTAGTCTCAGTATTTTTTATAAACCGGATTAATGATTAATCATTAATCTTCATCTGAATTGAGGGATAAAATAATATGCAAGCCAGTCAAATAGGGTTTAACCCGGATTACGCAGAACAGGCTCCGACACTTGAACAGGTGAGCGGACTCACAGGGAATGCTATTCTCGAATTCGGTACGCCCTGGTGTGGTTACTGTCAGGCAGCCAAACCCGCAGTGCAGGAAGTATTGCGCGGGCATCCCGAGCTACTGCATATCAAGGTCTATGACGGTAAGGGGAAAGTTTTGGGACGTGCTTTCAAGGTTAAGCTCTGGCCGACGCTGATCCTGCTGCAAAATGGTCTGGAAGTGGCGCGTCTGGTGCGTCCTGTCAGTGCTGAGGAAGTTCGCAGTCTGCTGGCGCAAGCTAAATAATTGTGCTTTTATACCTACTTTTATACCTAAGTGTATAAAAAGCCCGCAGAGTAATTTTTTGCTGTCCTGAGCCTGAACAGTTTTGATGAAAATTGTAGAGGTAAATCATAATGAAAATAACAACACCGATTATACTGATCCGGGGATTGTTCAGGGAGCAGAGGCATTGGGGCGTTTTTCCGACACTGTTAGCGAAGACATTCCCCGATGCAAAAATTATCTGTGTAGATATTCCCGGCAACGGGCAGCGCCATCGAGAATCCTCTCCGACCTCCATTGAGTCGATGGTGGACAACATCAGATCAGAGTTGGAAGGGCGGATCAATGTCAATATTATCGCCATCTCAATGGGCGGCATGATTGGACTGCAATGGGCAACAATGTATCCCAATGAAATTAACAGCCTTACCTGTATTAATACCAGTGCTGGAAATTTTTCTAAGTTCTACGAAAGGTTACTGGCAAAAAATTATTTAACTATCCTTAAGACCCTGTTCGTGGGAGTGGAAAAAAGAGAGAGGATTATCTATAAACTGCTCTCCAACCGGCCGGAAGATAATAACGTAATCGACAATTGGGTTCGCTATGCGCAACAATATCCGGTCAGTAAGCTTAATTTTTTAAGGCAGTTATGGGCAGCATTTAAGTTTACTATTGATAAACAGGTAAACTGTAGGGTACTGTTTATCTCATCGCTCAGCGATAACCTTGTTAGCCATCGGGCCAGCAAAGCAATTGCACAACAATGGGAAGTTCAACTGCTTATCAATTTGCATGACGGTCATGATATCGCATTGGATAATCCGCAATGGTTATGTGATAACGTAGAGGGTTTTATAACAAGATGTTTAGAAAAACACCTAAGATGAAAAATGTTCGCTTATAAACAACCTATTTTGGGTAGGGAAATCAATCTGCCGATCTGCTCATTGCCAAGAGAAAACAGTATTCAGCTGTTTTATACCTATTATGAGGGTAAACCTTTATCCCACCGCTTGGAGTTTCGCAGGGGCAACAGGACAATATTTGAAATACTACTTCCGCACTATGAAAAGAGCATGATAGCGCTTTGTACTGTGTTGAAAGGGCGAGATAATGATCCAGCTGTCGAGCAACGGGTCTTTTCTTTATGGTCTCGTCTGGCGCTCTGGGTAAGCGCGGGAAAACCCATTTTCTGCGCAGAGATTGCCCCTGGCCCTTATTCTGATATTCACTTAACATTCGCCGAGGCCAGCTCCGCCTACCGCTATCGTCTGGCGCTTTGCCGTAAAGGCATACAGGAATCGGTTGTCCTCGTCTCTTCAAGGCATAGCTGTCAATCAGGTCCTTATCGTAAAGGACAGAGCACAAAATTTAATTATCTGAAGCTGACCGTGGACGAATTTAATAAACTTACCGAGTTTCTCACTTTGTTTATGGGCAGTCAGGAATTTGCCAACGTACAACTCAATTTTCAACGCTAATTTTTTACGGGTATATATGAAATTTCAGGGTAAGGTTTCCAATTGGAATGATGATAAGGGTTTTGGTTTTGTTGAGCCCAATGGTGGTGGTGAGCGCGCCTTTGTGCATATCAAAGCTTTTACTGAAGGATCTCGCCGGCCGGTTGATGGTGATCTTATTATTTATGAATTGACAGCTGATAAAAATAAGCGCTATCGGGCAGATAAGATAAAATTTGCCCGTGACAGCAGAAAAGCAAAGGCACCGAGAAAATTTCAAGAGAGTAATATGTTCAGCACGGTGTTCACACTGACTTTTTGTGTCGGACTGGTTGTGCTGGTACTGATAAACAGATTGCCTGCCATTGTTCCGGCTTTTTATCTGGTAATGAGTCTTATCGCTTTTGTTGCCTATGCAATCGATAAGTCGGCTGCACAAAACGGCCGCTGGCGAACACAGGAAAGTACCCTGCATCTGTTTGCGCTTGCTGGTGGTTGGCCCGGGGCTTTGTATGCACGAAATAAGTTGCGCCATAAGTCCAATAAAGCGGAATTTAAAGCCGTGTACTGGGTGACTGTGATGTTAAATTCAGGTGCTTTACTTTGGCTGTTAACCGAACCCGGTGCGCTTTTGTTAAATAATCTCATTCCAACCATTTTGAAGGGTTAACAAAACATAAAGACCTGCTGTTTGACCATATCCGCTAGGTAATAGTCTAAACTAGAATAAGTAATTACAAACAAGGAAAATTTCATGTCATTAATTGCGTTTCTTATCATTGGTGCGCTGGCCGGTTGGTTTGCCGGTCAACTTATTAAAGGTTCGGGTTTTGGTCTGCTCGGTAATATGGTCATTGGCATAATTGGCTCATTTATTGGTGGTTTTGCATTTCGCCTGCTCGGACTTTACTCGGGCAGTTTTATTGGCTCATTGGTTACAGCAACTGTCGGCGCAGTCATATTGCTCTACGTAGTACGTCTGGCTAAGTCGTAATTTTTTTATCTGATCTAAGTTTAAAGGAACCTTTAATGTCTGGTGGTTAAGGGGAAAACACAATGGTTACAAAGGCGTAATGATGCTACTTTGATAATGGCGGTTGTTATGGGTAAGATTAGAATTATTGAGGGGGATTTAACCAGGGCAAATGTTGATGCCATTGTCAATGCTGCTAATCCGGAGATGTTAGGCGGAGGCGGTGTTGACGGGGCTATTCATCGTGCCGCCGGTCCTGCATTAAAAGAGGTCTGCCTTAAAATAAAACCTGTTAACGGGATACGCTGCCCGATTGGCGAAGCACGCATCACCCTGGCGGGAGAATTACCGGCAAAGTATGTTATCCATACCGTCGGGCCAATCTATAAACAGTCTTCTAATCCCAGAGCCTCACTCGAATCTGCTTATCTAAATTCACTGCATTTAGCCGTTGAAAATCACTGTAAAAGTGTGGCTTTTCCTGCTATCTCCTGCGGTGTTTATGGCTACCCTCATCAGGAAGCAGCAGAAATAGCACTTACTGTCTGCTATAAAAAAGAGTTTGCCGCATTAGATATTTATTTCTATTTGGTCGGGCAGTCGACGGTTGATATCTGGAATGCGGTGAATAACGAGCTGCGCAGCAGATAACCGCTTCTGAATTAAATAACCTAATTGTTACAAACCTGCCAGTGCTGACTGGCAAAGAAACATATACAGACCGGTGCCGGCCATAATACTTAGCAGGGCATTACCCCGCCACAGATGCAG
>JBATHQ010000005.1:0-1669 GCA_049667005.1 Psychromonas sp. | reverse complement strand
GAGCAAGGCCTCGAACTCTTTGAGTAAATTTTGAGGCTTTTTTGAGGGAACGTAATCTATCAGCATACTACATTGATACATACAAAAGCGGTGCATTAATTAAATAATAGTTAGATGCTCAAGCTTTTTTATATAGGCATACACGCTTATATAGGGATTTTAGGCCGCTATTTATCTGTTTATTTACTTTAGTTAGATTGATGGTGGCAATCCAAGTCAATTATTAGTGAGGTATACAATATGAAATCTTTTAACAAAAATATACTCGCAGTGAGCTTAGCAGCAATACTTGGTTCAGCGTCCAGTGCATTATGGGCTGATACCGAAAGTACCGGTAATCCCGCGGCAGCTGCAGACGATTACTCCATTGCTACTGCTAGCGACAATACTAACAACTCAGATAATAGCGACAACTCTGCGACTAGTGCCGATAACAATGACAATAGTGACAATTCCGATAACAGTATCGTGAAAACTAAAACTAATAACTCTGATAACAGCGACAACTCAGACAATAGTAATAGCTCTGATAACAGCAACAACTCAGACAATAGTGATAGCTCTGATAACAGTATCGTGAAAACTAAAACTAATAACTCTGATAACAGCGATAACTCAGACAATAGTGATAGTTCAGATAACAGTGACAGCTCTGATAACAGTATCGTGAAAACTAAAACTAATAACTCTGATAACAGCGACAACTCAGACAATAGTAATAGCTCTGATAACAGCGACAATAGCGACAATAGCGATAACTCAACTGCTAGTGCGGATGACAGTAGTGACAACAGCGACAATAGCGACAACAGCGCAACTTGGTCAGATGGCTGGGGATCTGCGGCTGCCGATAATGGTGCCACAGCTAGAGCCACTTATAGTGTTAATGAATCAGCATTAACAGGAACAGTGACAGGTAATTATGTAGATTTTCATAATACTTTCGAGGATGAAGCTACAGTAACTTCCAGCAATAATATGACAGATACCTTTAATGGTACCGCAGGTATTAACCAAAATGTGCAAAACCTTGGTCATAATGCTTTAACTCAACAACAGGTATCGTTTCAGGGGAATGTTAATGTAAACCCATAATAAGTCCTATTTCATTTGAGGTTTTATATGAAATGACTTGAATAAGTTGCTGGCAATATTGCCAGCAACTTACATAAAAGGATGGGGCTATGAAAAACATATATCAGAATATTTATTTACCAATTTTTTATACTCTCTTATTGATCGTAATGAGTAATCAGGTCTTAGCAGAGGAAGAAATAAAAGAGTTTCCAGTCATGAATGTTGCTCCCGTAATATTGGAGGATTTGGATCAAGTTAGAGGCCTTGGTGGCATTGATGTTACCAGCAACTCTAGCTTAGCAGCAGTACTCACTGACAATGACGCCACCAATAATATTACTGGGTATAATATTATTGACCATGGCTCATTTAATGAAGCCAGCGGTGTTTTTTCGATTATTCAAAATACGGGCAATAATGTGATCATTCAAGATTCAACTATTATTACCGTCACAATTACTCCAAATTAAAGGTTAATTATTATGAGTAGAATATTTACGGTGTTTTTATCCCTGCTGCTACTCGTATTACCAGCATATGCTGGCATTGTTAATTTACCCGGCAGTATCAATGGTGGTAACTTTTCAATCGT
>JBATHQ010000004.1:0-5617 GCA_049667005.1 Psychromonas sp. | reverse complement strand
TCATCTGTCGATTTTTTCGAGTATTTGGGCTGTGCTTTTTATCCCTGCTAATGGGGCAACAAGCATACGCCAATGAATCGCAGCTAAAAGCCCAGCTTATTGCCGGGCGTTTTACTCATCTGGCTGCCGGTATCTCCTCTCTGGTTACCGCAGTAGAGGTAAAAGACGGGGAACTGGTGGAGTCAGGGGCTCCTCTGATCTTATTTGATTGTGATGGCCTGAAAGCCGGTAAGGCAATTGCAAAGGCTCATATTGATGCGGCTAATGCACAGTTCAATTCATTATCTAAGTTACACAAACTCAACTCAGCGAGTGCATTAGAGGTGACTCTGGCGGCTACAGAGCAGGCTACGGCTAAAGGGGAGCTGGATTCTGTCGCTGCGAAAATTAAATATTGCGCAATCAATGCGCCTTATCAGTCAAGGGTGGTTGCAAGACATATCCAGCCTTACCAATACGTAGAGCCTGGTACCGAGTTACTGCATATTTATGATCCAAGCTCACTGGAGGTGCAATTTGTTGCTCCATCAAGTTTGTTATCTCAGCTGAGTGGCAATAAAGCCTTCTCTATTCACCTTGATGAGTTGGGTATTGACTTAACTGGCAATATTATCCGTACGGGCGGGCAGATTGATCCTGTTTCACAAACGATAAAGGTTTATGGAAAGCTAAATAGTCACCCTGCAGAATTATTGGAGGGGATGAGTGGATTTGTTACTTTGCAGCCTTAAGTGGCAAGGGGACTGTTTTGAGTGATAGCTTAAAACTGCAGCTCAATGGCTTAAGTCATCTGCTGCTTTTGCAGTCCAGGGCACTTCAGGCGGAAGATTTAGCCCAATTAGCGTTTGTGCTGGTCAATGATACCCGTCAGTTGGTTGCCTATGACAGTGCATTATTTTTCCACTTTCAGCCCGGACATAAAGCAAAAAGCGGCACCATTAAAGCGATCAGTGATGTGGCCGGATTTGATGCCAGAAGTGCCTATGTGGTTGCACAAACTGAGTTGTGCCGTGCTTGTCTGGAACTTTGTGCGGGAGATAGCCGCATTATCCAGCTTAGTGATCTGCAATTGCCTGACAATAAAATTAATAAAGCAGTTGTTGCCGGTCAGCCACATCTATTATGGCTTTCGCTTGCGGTTTCGCTAAAGCATAAAGGGGGGGCATCAAGCTATCCCATTGGCGGACTGTTATTAATGCGCAAAACGCCATGGCGGGATCAGGAACTGCGGGTACTTACCCACTGGCAGGAGGGGATTAATCATGCATTGGTTAATTTATATGCGCAATCAAGATTAACTTCAAGGCTGTGGTACAACCAACGCAGGCGGAATGTATTTCTGGCACTGTTGGTGCTTGTGCCACTGGCATTGTGCATCCCTGTGCCACTTTCTGTTGTTGCACCCGCTGAAATAATCCCGCTGGAGCCGGAAATTATCCGCGCACCAATAGGCGGTGCTATCGCGACGCTGCATGTGGCTCCCAATGAGCAGGTTGTCAGCGGACAGCTCTTGATTTCATTGGATGATCGGGAGTTACGGACGCAATTACAGGTGGTTGAACAGGCAAAAGTTATTGCCCAGGCGGAATTGAATCAGGCGCAACAGTCTGCTCTTTTTGATGTAAAAGCCAAGGCCGCACTGCCTTTGTTGAGGATGCGTCTTGAACAACAGCAGGCTGAGTATGATTACACTGCGTTGTTGCTGGCGCGAAGTGAAATTCGGGCGAGTAGCAATGGGGTGGTCATTATTAACAATGAAAATGAGATGATTGGTCGGCCAGTGGTATTGGGTGAGCGTCTGTTAACCCTTGCACAATTGGATCGCAAAGAGCTGCAACTGTGGTTACCTGTTCATGATGAGATCCCGTTGCAGGAGGGAGACCGTGTGGTGTTTTATCCGGAAACCGCGCCGGATGCGAATGTTGAGGCGGTTATTCATCGTATTGCTTATCAGGCGGATGAAACGCCAGATGCCGGCTTAGCCTATCGTCTTTTAGCAACCATTGAGTCATCGGATTCAGCTAAACAGTTACGCATTGGTATGCGTGGTAGCGGGCGAATTTTTAATGAGAAGGTGAGCTTGTTCTATTACCTGTTTCATAAGCCGATGTCTAAGCTGCGTTTGTGGTTTGGGGTGTAGGATTATAGATGGCAACATTGGCGCTTCGGCAAAACTTACAAATTCAGAAAGCCCCCGCGGAGCGAGACGGAGAGCCCGGTTGGTTGCTGCATGATCCGGTAACCAGCCGTTATTTTAAGCTCGGTAAACAGGAGATTGGCCTGTTACGTCACTTCTCCGGTTTAGAGATAAATAAAGAACTGGATACGGAAAGTGTCGAATTTAAAAGTTTTTTTGCGTTTCTGTCGGAGAATGATCTGCTCAGCTGTAACAATGATGTGCAGCGTAAGTACCTGCAGGCTTCGCTATTAAAACGGAAAAAAAGCAAAGGCATTAAGTCGCTTTTTTCGCGATACTTATCACTGCGCATTCCGCTATTTCGCAGTGATCGGTTTTTAACTTCATTGTTGTCGTTTGTCCGTCCGGTATTGGGATGGCACCTTTGGGTCATGTTGCTGGGGTGTGCGTTTGCTGGCATCTATATGACGGTGAACCAATGGGGACGATTTAGTAATACCTTTTTTGAAATGGTCAGTCCCGGTGGTTTTGCCTGCTTTGTTGCCGCGTTGATTGTTGTAAAAATTATGCATGAGATTGGCCACGGTCTGGTGGCTAAGTACTATGGCTGTTACGTGCCGACGATAGGCGTGACGTTTTTAGTTTTCTGGCCGGTCCTGTATACCGATACGTCCTCTGCCTGGTTGCTTCCCTCGCATCGCAAGCGCTTTATGATTGCGCTGGCCGGTATGGGGGCAGAGATAATTGTCGCCATTTTGGCGCTGTTTTTGTGGCATTTTTTGCCTGCGGGTGCATTGAAAAGTATCTGTTTTATGCTGGCAACTACCACCTGGATCTTATCTTTGGCGGTCAATCTTAATCCCCTGATGCGCTTCGACGGTTATTTCCTCTTGGCGGACTGGTGGAAAACGGATAACTTGATGCAGCGCTCTTTGGCCTTGGCTAAGTGGAGTTTCCGGCGTATTTTCTGGGGAGTTGAAGCCTCTCCGCCCGAGCAGCCGCAGTTGCGTATGATTGTTTATGGCTGGTGTTGCTGGATATATCGCTTTTTCCTGATCATCGGGATTAGCTTGGTTGTTTATCATCTTATCTATAAACCGCTGGGTGTTGTGTTGATGGTAAGTATGATTGTGCGCAGTATAGTGAAGCCTATGTTTAGTGAAGTTAAATTTCTTATAGAGAACATTAAAAAAGTGGCAAACAAAGGACGTTTTGCGTTATCCGTTAGTGGTTTACTGGTGTTGTGCCTGTTATTGGTGCTACCTGTTCAGCAACGTTTGACGCTTCCCGCAGTCATTAGCGGGGCTGCCAGCCAGAAGATCTATATGCCCTTTGATGGTCAGTTGAGCAGTATTAAAGGCACCGCTAGAGTAGCCGCAGGAGAGCAACTGTATCAACTGCATGTGCCGGATTTACTTTATCAATTGGAAGTCGTTACTGGGGAGCAGGAGCGCTTAATGTGGCAGCTTAATCAATACAGTATTGCCGATCAATATCTGGATCCCAGACCAAGAATTAAAAATGAATTGCTGGCCGTGACGAAAAAGCTTACACAATTGCAGAATGTGATGACTCAACACAGTTATTCAGCTCCCTTTTCCGGCCGGTTTGAAGTAAGTGATCCTTGGTTAAAGAGGGGGGATTGGGTCAAAAAAGGGACATTGCTAGGCGCACTTGTTGATGATCAGCAAACCCGGGTTGATGCTTATCTTGCCGAGTTGGACAGGGATCTGCTGCAGCCTGTAGCAGACAAAAAAACAGTCGGGCTATTTTATCCCGATAATGGCTTGAGTGAGCCGACCGAGTTGTTGCTGGAGTCAGTGGGAACAATCGCGATTCAGCAGCTTAACCATCCTGAACTGGCTTCTATAAACGGTGGTACTATTGGCGTTAACCAAACGCAAAATAAGACGTTAGTGCCAGTCGCTTCCTATTATTTACTGCGCTTTAACAGTGAGCAGGCGGCACCCGGAAAGCAGATTCCCGGTGTGGTTATTATTAATGGCGAGGCGCATTCGTTTTTGGGTAGAATCTGGCTGCGTATTGTTGCCGTATTTAGAAAAGAAACTGACATATGATGTCGATAATCGGGTGGAAAACAAGCCCAAACAACATGGAGAAAACGATGGATTTACGTATCAAACAGTGGCGTTCAATCGCAGTTGCTGTTCCACTTGGTCTGGCTGCGGTTAGCCTGCATGCTGAAACAACGACAATGCCTTGGGACATTCAGGCAAATGATTATCAGGGGTTTTATGTGTATGGCCAGATTGGTCAGGCAACTGCTGATACTTCCCGCGGTGAAGTAGAAGATGGGCTGCAGGCGATTGATTCTTCTATCGAATCTGTGTGGATAGAAGAGAGTGGCGTCGCGTGGAGTGCCGGTGGCGGTTACTTTTTTAATAATTGGTTGAGCGCCGAGTTGGGCTGGATTGATTTAGGCAGCAGGGATGTAAAACTGGCTGAAGGTTCAACCTATCCTGCGACTGGCTACGACTACTATCCTCAATCCGGATCTGGTCCCTCTTTAGGAGTTATCGGGCATATACCACTGGGAGCCGACTTTTTTATTGCCCCTAAACTGGGTCTGTTCGTATGGAATGATGACGGTGAAACCGATAACAACGGTACTGATTATTGGTATGGTGCAGAGCTTAATTATCGTCTCGATCAAAAGCTGAGCATTTTTGCCGGTTGGCAGCGATTTGATCTGCCCAGACAGGATGTTGATATGCTTTCCATTGGGGTGCGCTACCTTTTTGTAAAACCAAGCGCTCAACCTGTTTTACAACCGGTCGCAGTGGTGAAAGAGGGGGTAGATAGCGACGGCGATGGTGTTGTGGATTCGATTGATCGTTGTCCTGAAACTGCCAAGATATATCAGGTGGACAGTGCTGGCTGCACCTTGTTTAAGGAGGAGCGTATAGAGCATCGTTTGGTGATTAATTATGCCAATGATAGCGCAGATATTGGTAGTCAATATGATGCGAAAATCGAAGAGATGTTCCAGTTTATGACCCAGAATAATATTAAAAATATTTACGTAGAGGGTCATACATCCGCAGCTGGTTCTGAAAGTTACAATCAGGCACTCTCTTTACAACGCGCTAAATCGCTAGTTGATGCCCTGAGTAATAAATATGGTCTAAATAAAGAGATCTTTATTCCTATTGGTAAAGGGGAGAGTCAATTGTTGGATAGCTCTGCAACAGCAGCAGCCGACGCAGCAAACCGTCGCACTGAGATTGTGGTTGGAAAACAGATTAAGAAAGAGGTGATGCGCTAATTTTTTGGTGCAGTTTTAGACCTTTCGCGTTCAACATGAGCGCGAAAGGTTAAAAACAGTTGTTAGTTGTTAGTTGTTAGGTACTCATCTAAAAGTTATACGGTATTTTGAGGGGGACTGGTTTAAAGTGTTTCTGGCTTCACTCGAGCAAAGCCACAATTTTTCCTCCCTCAAACTCTGCGTGGGAATACTTC
>JBATHQ010000003.1:0-8685 GCA_049667005.1 Psychromonas sp. | reverse complement strand
TCTTTTTTGTTAAATAGAACAACTATTCGCCATAAAAGATCACAAAAACTGCCTCAAACCAGCTTTCCCTCGCGACGAGCGCAATTCTCGGTTAGGCTCCTGGGCAAGTTCATAAACAGGGGGGGCTGCCACCCTGTTTAACTTCTCAAAAAGAATTAACGATAAAAGGATAGAAAATGAAAAAAATAAGTTTATTAATTGCATTGTTTGTTTTGTCTTTCAATGCCGCGCAGGCAAAAGAGTGGAAAGAAGTTCGTATCGGCGTTGAGGGATTTTATCCTCCATTTAGTAATACAGAAGCTGATGGCAGCGTAACCGGCTTTGATATTGATCTTATTCAAACCTTATGTGCTGAGATAGGCGCAAAATGTACAATAGTAAAACAGGACTGGGACGGTATTATTCCGGCACTGCTAGCCCGTAAATACGATGCGATTATTGCCACAATGGATATCACTGCAGAGCGTAAAAAGAAGGTCGCTTTTACTGATAAATACATGCAGATCCCTGCTCGTTTTGCTGCCTTAAAAGGAGCTCAGTTTGAAGCTACGGCTGCCTTTATGCAGGGTAAAAAAATAGGTGTGCAACGTGCGACAAGTATGGACACTTATATTTCTGATAATTTCCCAAAAGCTGAAATCAAACGTTATGGTTCAGCGAATGATGCTTACCTTGATCTGAAAGCGGGGCGCTTAGATTATGTATTAGCAGATGCTGCTGCGCTCATGGACGGTTTATTAGGTAAAGAAGGCGGTGATAAATTTGAATTTATTGGCCCTCAACTTACTGACTCTAAATGGTTCGGCGAAGGTGCGGGTATTGCAATCCGCAAACAGGATAAAGATTTGCTGGAAAAATTTAATGCTGCGATCAAAGCGGTTCGTGCTGATGGTAGATATAAAGCAATTCAAGATAAATACTTTAAATTTGATATTTATGGTGAATAGTTACTGATTAACCAATCAGCTTTAAAAAGCCGATTGGGTAAATAAGTCAATTTAAAGGATGGGTAACCATCCTTTTTTATCAGGGTCTGTTGACCTCTCGTGATTAAAACGCTTTTATCGCGAACAAAAATTAAAAGCGAAAGGTCAACAGACCCTAGGATTGGAAGTAAAATTTGCTATGACTGAACTACAAAATTATCAGGGCATACTGCTTGAAGGTGCATGGTTAACCATTCAAGTCGCACTGCTGTCACTATTATTATCGGTATTTTTAGGCTTGCTGGGGGCTTCCGCTAAGTTATCACACTCGCCATTCTTAAAAGGTATTGCAACGTTTTACACGACGGTTATTCGTGGTATTCCGGATCTGATTTTGATGCTGTTGATTTTTTTTGGCGGTCAGATGTTGATCAACAAATTTACTTATGGCTTCAATGAATGGTTAAATGAGATCGTTACCCATTTTAACCCTGCGCATGAATGGTATGCATTTTTACCTGATTATATAGATGTCAGCCCCTATTTTGCCGGTATTGTTACCATCGGTTTTATCTTCGGTGCCTATATGGCAGAAACATTCCGTGGTGCTTTTTTAGCCGTTGAAAAAGGCCAGTTAGAAGCAGCCGTCGCCTATGGAATGAATAAATACAAAATATTTGTCCGTGTAATGTTCCCACAGATGATGCGTCACGCGCTACCTGGGATAGGCAATAACTGGTTGGTTCTATTGAAAACAACTGCGCTGGTTTCGGTTATCGGTTTACAGGATATGGTTAAAGTTGCCGGCGATGCATCGGGCACAACACAGAAGCCTTTTACCTTCTATTTAACTGTCGCATTCATTTTTCTGCTTTTGACCTCAGCGTCAAACTTTTTCCTACGCTGGGCTGAGCGTAAATATACAATTAAAACGAGGTAGAGATGGATTTTTCAATATTTATTAACGAATACCAGTTTTACCTTACGGGGTTGTGGACCTCTATTTGGCTGGTGACGATTGCATTGTTGTTGGGCTTATTTATTGCTGTTCCTGCTGGTATTTTACACAGTAGCGAAAAGTGGTTTATCAGAGGACCTATCTGGCTTTATATGTACTTTTTCCGCGGTACGCCATTGTTAGTGCAGCTGTTTATTATTTATTACGGTTCGGCGCAGTTCGATGGTTTACGGGAAAGTTGGTTATGGGATTATTTTCAGGAAGCATGGTTTTGCGCTTTACTGGCCTTTACACTTAATACCGGGGCTTATACTGCTGAGATAGTAAGAGGAGTGATCTCGACGATGCCCAAAGGGGAACTGGAAGCGGCTAAAGCTTATGGTATGAACAATTGGCAAATTTTACGCCGTATAACTTTGCCAAACTCAATACGTCGAGCTTTGCCTGCTTACAGTAATGAAATCATATTTATGATCCACGGTAGTGCCATTGCCGGTATCGTCACGATTGTTGATATTACCGGGGCTGCGCGCGTGATCAATGCGCGTTATTATGCACCCTTTGAAGCTTATCTCGGGGCGGCCGTTTTATATATGTGTCTGACATTCTCAGTGATTTTTGCTTTTAAACAATGGGAAAAACGTTACTTAAATCATTAATACTGTATTTGTGTTTTGATCGATTTGTCTTGTTTTACTCAACAGATAACATAATAGTCTCGCACAATACAGAAATGCATTTGTGCGTGACTACGTTACATCTCTATAATTTATAAGTTTTTTTATTATTTTCTTACATAAAAATGCATGGGATAGCAAAACCAGTTTAAGATGCCGTTTTCCGCTGCCTGAGGCGGTTAAAATAGATGGAGTTGTGTAATGAAAAAAGATCCAGGATTAATCTACGGATATTATTTAGATAAAAACGGTCAAGTAGAGAGTATTGATAGTGTTAATTCACTTGACGTTAAACAGAGTTATTGGCTGCACTTTGATTACAGCTTTGCACAAACAAAATCTTGGATTGAAAATTTCAGTCAGTTAAATCCAGTCGTCATAACCGCTTTATTAAACGAAGAAACTCGTCCTCGAGCAACTTTTATTGATGATGGCTTTCTTATTTCATTACGCGGTGTCAATCTCTCTCCTAACAGTGATCCGGAAGATATGGTCTCTGTTCGCATCTGGGTAGATAAAAACAGAATTATCACTACCAGACGTCGCCCCCTGCTTTCGGCTGAAAAAATAGCCCGTGGTATTGAATCAAAAAATGGTCCGACAAGCGCAATTGAATTATTGACCCAATTTAGCTCAGAGCTGATAACAAGAATGAGTGATACTATTGATGATATTGAGGAGAAATTAGCTTCGATAGAAGAGCAGTTATTGACCAGGAATAGCCAGGTGTTAAGAAATGATGTTGTTGAGTTAAGGCAGCAGATAATTGCACTGCGCCGTTACCTCTCGCCGCAGAGAGAAGCGATGTTACAACTGCAAAATGACAAGCACGACTTCTTTAATAATGAACAGCGCCTTGAACTGCGCGAAGCATTGGACACGTTAATGCGCTATATTGAAGATCTTGACTCCATTCGCGATAGAGCCATTGTTGTGCAGGAGGAAATTGGCAATAAATTAAACGAGCAGTTAAATAGTCGTATGTATGTTTTATCCATTCTCTCTGCTATTTTTCTGCCTTTAGGATTTTTTACCGGTCTACTTGGTATTAATATTGGTGGCATACCCGGTGCCGATAACCCCTATGCATTTGCATTATTTATCGGCTTTTTGTTGCTGATTATTATTGCTCAAATTGGACTTTTAAAAAGAAATAAATGGTTCTAACAATTTTAAAGAGTAGATGAAAATGCAATTAGATGATCTGATTAACATATTAAACTATCCGACCATTTCAATCGTGGGTCAGAAAATTACCATCGGCCAATGGTTATTGATGCCAATCGTGTTATATATTGGCTATTTATTGACTAAAGGGTTAGTCAATCTTATCTCAAGAAGCTTGATGTCAAAAAAAGCAGACCCCAATCTGATTCACCTGATTAGAAGAATTATTTATGTTTTAGCTATTACCGTCTCATTGGTGACTATTTTAGATTTAATCAATGTGCCTATTACCGCTTTCGCTTTTCTCTCCGGTGCAATCGCCATCGGTTTCGGTTTTGGCGCACAAAATATTATTAATAATTTTATCAGTGGCTGGATTTTAATGTGGGAACGGCCGATACGCATTGGCGATTTTTTAGAAGTAGATGGTTCTAAAGGGGTCGTGGAGGAGATTAATACCCGTTCAACCAGAATTAGACGTGTAGATGGTGTTCACTTACTCATTCCCAATAGTAAATTATTAGAAAATACAGTGGTCAATAGAACGCTTGTGGATCATGTGATGCGTACCACGGTAAGCGTTGGCGTTGCCTACGGATCGCCGGTGAAAATTGTTGCCGGATTAATTTTGCGCGCAACAAAAGAGCAGGAGATAATATTACAAAATCCGCCACCCGTTGTTACTTTTGAAGACTTTGCTGACAGTTCCTTGGTTTTTGAGGTTAACTTCTGGATAAACGCCAGAATGGATAGCAACTTACGGGTAACTAGAAGTGATGTGCGTTTTCGCATTGCAGAGCTGTTTGATGAAAATAATATTGTCATCTCTTTTCCGCAAAGGGATCTTCATATCGACGGCAGCTTGACAGTCATTAAAGAGGCTGTGAAAAGAGATGAATCCGTATAAAAAATGCTAATTTATTAAGTGCATGAATATAATAGTGTCGCGTTTATTTATTGCAGAAGCGGATCTGTGAACTGAGTGATAATTATTTTTAAAAAATGTTAAGGAAGATTCGCGATGCAACATCTTGGCGCTAATTAGATTGCTATAATCCTAAAAATTTAAATTTTCTACTAGACTGGATATGGTAGGCGCATAATCAATTTTTTTCATCAGCCACGGCAAAATAATGATTTTGTTATGGCTCTGGCAATCGCCTAAACTCGCGCGCATTGAATAAGCTGAGTTTGCCTCATTAATACAAATCAACTCGAAGCATGTTGATTAAAAAGGAAAGATCATGAAAATTGCTATTTTATCGAGGAACTCGAATCTGTACTCGACAAGAAGGTTAAAAGAAGAGGGCGAAGCACGAGGCCATGAAGTGGATATTATTGACACACTTCATTGTTATATGGATATCACCAGTAGCCGTCCGACAGTTCGTTATTATGGTGAAGAGCTGCCTGTGTACGATGCGTTGATTCCACGCATTGGTGCCTCGGTTACTTTTTACGGGACCGCTGTTGCGCGGCAGTTTGAAGTCATGGGCACTTTTAATATTAATGAGTCCGTTGCTATTAGCCGTTCAAGAGATAAATTACGTTCGATGCAGTTACTTTCACGTAAAGGCATTGGTATGCCAAGAACGGGTTTTGCAAGCAAACCCGATAATATTAAAGATTTGATCAAAAATGTCGGTGGCGCGCCTGTTGTTATCAAATTACTTGAAGGTACTCAAGGGATCGGAGTCGTTTTAGCCGAAACCTCTAAAACAGCTGAAAGTATTATCGAAGCTTTTATGGGTATCAAGGCAAATATCCTGGTACAAGAGTTTATCAAAGAAGCGGGTGGTGCAGATATCCGTTGCTTAGTGATTGGCGGGAAAGTAGTTGCAGCCATGAAGCGGCAGGGCGCGGAAGGTGAGTTCCGCTCTAACCTGCACCGCGGCGGCTCAGCTGTTGTGGTGAAATTAACCAAAGCAGAACGCGAAACTGCCATTAATGCAGCCAAGATAATGGGTTTAAATTTTTGCGGTGTGGATTTGCTGCGCTCTGAAAGCGGCCCTAAGGTAATGGAAGTTAACTCATCTCCCGGTCTAGAGGGAATTGAAGCTGCTACTGGTCAAAATGTTGCCGGTATGGTTTTTGAGTTTATTGAAAAAAATATAAAAGAAAATCAAACGCATGCAAATAAAACGCGTGGTCGTGGATAATTAAGGATAAATAATGGCAACATTACGCATCGGTGAATATGATATTTTACCCGGTACTGATCAGAAAATTGAACTTCCCGTAGCAAAGTTATATACAGATACTGATGTTTCCTTACCTGTCCATATTATTCGGGCTAAAAAGCCCGGGCCGACAATTTTTTTAAGTGCGGCTGTGCATGGTGATGAACTAAATGGTATTGAGATTATTAGACGTTTACTTAAGCTGAAAAGCTTTAAGCTGATATCCGGAACCGTGATTGCAGTACCTATGGTCAATGTTTACGGGGTGGTAAACTTAAGCCGCTATATGCCGGATCGCCGCGATTTAAACCGCAGTTTTCCGGGATCTCCGAAAGGTTCTTTAGCTGCTCGTGTCGCGCATATATTTACGACTCAGATTGTCCAGCATTGTGATTATGGTATTGATTTACATACCGGAGCGATTCACCGTTCAAATTTACCACAAATTAGAGCGGATTTATCTGATCCTGAAACAAAAGAGTTAGCACAGATCTTTGGTGCTCCGGTGATCTTAAATTCAAACCTAGTTGATGGTTCATTAAGAGAAGCTGCGGTCGAAAACAAGACCAAGGTATTACTCTACGAAGCAGGTGAAGCATTAAGATTTGATGAGTTTTCTATACGTCAGGGTATAAACGGAATCTTAAGTGTATTAGCGCATCTGCAAATGCTTAAAAAGAAACCGTCAAAACCTAAAAAAAATCAGCCATTTATTGCCAACAGCAGCAGTTGGTTGCGGGCGAATGCAAGTGGCATAGTCAATCATGAACGTCACTTGGGCGATCAGGTAAAAAAGGGGGATTTGCTCGCCGAAATAGGCTCTCCTTATGGCGATATCATCAGTGTTGTTACGGCAACGCGTTCCGGTATTATTATAGGAAAACAAAATATTCCTCTGGTTCAGGAAGGTGAGGCAATGTTTCATATTGCCTACTTCACTGAAGATGACGGTTTAATCGCCGGACAAATTGAGAATGTACAGGGGCAATTAATTGCAGAAGGGCAAAATATGTTCTGACAGGTATAATACTCGTCAGAACATATTTTGGCTTGGTGTCAGGCATCTAATGAAGCGTTGCCACTGAGTTTAATTTAACACTAGGTAATTTTATGAAAGCAAAGACTAAAATAATTATCGGCAGATTAGAGTCAATATCTCTGCCTGATTTAGCGATTGATGATTTGCCTGTTCGAATTGATACAGGCGCACAAACTTCGTCACTACACGTTGATAATATTAAGAAGTTTCATAAAAACGGAAAACTCAGCGTAAAATTTGATATTCATCCTGATATTCATAATGTCAGCAGTATTGTTCCTTGCAGTGCTTATATCTATGACATCAGAATGATAAAATCTTCTAATGGCAGTACAGAGCAACGCTACGTCATTAAGACGCCAATGATATTGGGGGAAAATACCTGGCCAATTGAAATCACTTTAACAGATCGTTCTGATATGAGTTATTTAATGCTGCTCGGAAGGGAAGCGATGAAAGACCGGGTACTGGTTGATCCCTCTAAGGTTTTTTTAGAATCTGGGCACGACAGGAAACCGGAAAATAAGAAAGTGTTACCTGAAGGCTAGAAAGCAAAAAGGCTAGAAGGCTAGAAGGCTAGAAAGCTGGAAGGTTGGAAGGTTAATGGCTGGAAGGTTGGAAGGTTAGAAGACTCGAATGCTTGAAGGCTTGAAAGCTGGAAGGTTAATGGCTGGAAGGTTGGAAAGCTAGAAGGTTAGGTAAAAAAGGTTAACGTTAAAACGTTAACCTTTTTTATTGGCATATTAATGCGATAAAATCTGATCTAAAAAGAGTTTTAAACGATCTGATTGTGGATTATCGAAGAATTCATGGGGTTCATTTTCCTCGATAATTTGCCCCGCATCCATAAACACCACCCGATCTGCCACTTTTTTAGCAAAGCCCATTTCATGGGTTACACAAATCATGGTTATCCCTTCGTCGGCCAGCTCAACCATCACATCCAGTACCTCAGATACCATTTCTGGATCCAGCGCCGAAGTTGGTTCGTCAAACAGCATTATTTCAGGGTTAATACATAAACAGCGTGCAATCGCAACACGTTGCTGCTGACCGCCTGATAGCTGATTTGGGTATTTATGTGCCTGTTCGGCAATTTTAACGCGCTCAAGGTAATACATCGCGGTTTTAATTGCCTCTGCACGGGGTTTTTTATGTACCCACGTTGGCGCTAATACCAGGTTCTCCAAAATAGAAAGATGCGGAAAAAGGTTGAAATGCTGGAATACCATGCCGACCTGTGCGCGGATATCCCGAACAACTTTCACATCATCAATAAGCTCTGTGCCATTGATATTGATCTGTCCCTTTTGAAATTTTTCAAGGTGGTTTAAACAGCGAATAGTAGTTGATTTACCCGATCCTGATGGGCCGCAAATAACCACTTTTTCGCCTTTTTTAATATTTAAATTAACGTCTTTAAGCACATGGAAATCACCATACCACTTATTAACATCTTTCATTGTGATCATAAATTCTTGTTCAGACATGTGATTTCCCTTTAATGCTCAGTATTATATTTACGTTCGATTGATTTTGAGTATTGCGACATAGAAAAGCAGAATACCCAGTAGATCATAGTGACAAAGACATAACCTTCAACTTCAAAACCGAGCCAGTTTGAATCACTGTTAGTCAGTGTCACCATCGCTAAAACATCAAACAAACCAATGATTAATACCAGCGTTGTATCTTTAAATAATGAAATAAACGAGCCCACTAAATTGGGAATTGATAT
>JBATHQ010000002.1:0-4974 GCA_049667005.1 Psychromonas sp. | reverse complement strand
TACCCATCACCACGGCCCAGATCCTGTGGATCAATATGATCACTGCCGTCACACTGGCACTTTCATTAGCATTTGAACGTTCCGAAAGCGGCATTATGAGTAAACCGCCGCGTCCCTCCGAACAAGGATTATTTTCTGTGGCAATCCTATTAAAGATGCTGCTTGTTGGCGGTTTGGGTGCGTTTATCGTTTACTTTTTATTTGACTATTACCACGGCCATGGGGCGACGGTCGAGTTTGCACGCACGATTTCGGTTAATGCACTGGTGATGGTGGAGCTGTTCTACCTGTTTAACTGCCGTTTTCTTAGCCAATCAATCTTCGTCCATGATTTTTTTGTCGGAAGCCGTCCCGCGCTGATGGCATCTCTCGGGGTGGTTTTATTGCAGCTGGCCTTCGGTTATCTGCCCCTCTCTCAACGCATATTCGGATTGGAGAGCATTGGTATTAAAGAGTGGCTGGTTATCATTGCCAGCACTTTACCTGTTTTGTTTATTGTTGAAATTGAGAAGGCGCTACAGCGTTACTTAGAAGCAAAAAAAAGTGATCTTCGAAGTTATCCAAAAGGCATTAAATAAGAGATCTATTTTGCAGCTTAAAATCAACCCCGACGGGATGATTATTTTGATTAACAATGCGCATAAAAATTGCCTGAAATATGCCGCAAAACGAAAAATTAAACAGGTAGCTTAGCTGCTTTGGAGACTTGAGATATTGAATATGGCTTACACTGTATTAACAGCAGGCAAAGGCTTGAAGCACTCAGCGGGCAGGCTGTGCAGTTGTAATCGGGAGGATCCATGACCAATAAAATTAACACCTCATACGCTTTTGATCTGCCTGATCTCTTTGACGTTCTGCAAACCTCTGAACAAGGGCTGTCCGATGAAAAGGTGCTACAACGCAGATCTGAATATGGTGAAAACCGATTACCGATGGCACCGCCAAAGCCGGCGTGGAAAAGATTTCTTGATCAGATTCATAATGTGCTGATCTATGTTTTGCTGGGTAGCGCGCTGATCAGCGTACTGCTGCAGCATTATGTGGACAGTAGCGTTATTTTTGCTGTGGTGTTAGTTAACGCCATTGTTGGTTTTATTCAGGAAGGCAAAGCGGAAGATGCATTACGCGCCATTATATCGATGACCAAGACCCACTCGATGGTGGTCCGTGGTGGTGTTCTGGAATCCATTGACAGTGTTGAGCTCGTACCGGGAGATGTTGTGATGCTCCAGGCGGGGGATCGCGTGCCTGCCGATATCCGCCTGTTTTATTGTAAAGATTTCAGGTGTGATGAATCCACATTGACCGGAGAAGCGCAACCGGTTAGTAAACATAAGGAGACTTTGCCCGCCGATGCTCCTCTGGCAGAGCGTAAAAATATGGCCTTTATGGGCACCATGGTCACCTACGGGTTGGCACGCGGCATAGTGATGCAAACCGGTGTGCAGACACAAATAGGCGAAATCAGCGATTTAGTCGGCAAGGTTGAAATTCTGCAGACCCCGCTGCAAAAGCAGCTTGCCCGTTTTGCCCACCAGTTGACCATCGGGATTGTGGTTGTATCTGCCCTTGCTATGCTGCTCGGTATCTATATTCACAATTACCCCGCCACTGAGATGTTTCAGGCGGCAATCGGGATCGCGGTTTCCGCTATACCTGAAGGTTTGCCCGCGGTGGTCACTATCTCTCTGGCGATAGGCGTGCAGCGTATGGCTAAAAACCGCGCCCTGATAAGGCGCCTGCCCGCCGTCGAAGTACTGGGCGCGGTTGATGTTATCTGCTCGGATAAAACCGGCACCTTAACCGCCAACGCGATGACTGCACGAGAAATGTTCACCTCTTTGGGAAATTACAAAATCAGTGGCGAGGGCTATAAACCTGAAGGCGCTATTGAGTTGTGCGCGACAGCAGAAAAGGTGCTGATCGACCATGACAGCTGTTTTACTCAGGCCTGTATTGTAGCGATGTTGTGTAATGACGCTAATCTCAGCAATGCGCATGACGATTGGGTGCTGCATGGCGATCCGACTGAGGGGGCGTTGCTGACACTGGCGATGAAACACGGTTTGGTGCTACGCCAAGTTGTTAAGGACTGGCCGCGGATGGATATTATTCCTTTTGAAAGTGATAAGCGTTTTATGGCCACGCTGCATCATAATCAGGATGGGGTGATTCGGTTGATGGTCAAAGGCGCACCTGAAAGATTACTCGGTTACGCGCAATATCAACTGGGTGAAAATGGCCTGCAGGAGATTGATAAGTCCCGCTGGCAGCAGGTGATCGATGATTATGCACAGCGGGGCATGCGGGTGATGGCCCTAGCCATTAAAGACTATAACAAAAAACCGGATCTGCTTAGTCATCTCGATGTTGAAGGCGAGATTGTGATGGTCGGATTAGTTGGGATCAGCGATCCGCCGCGAGCCGAAGCGATTGAGAGTATCGGCATGTGTCATCGGGCCGGGATCCGGGTGAAGATGATCACCGGTGATAATCCGATCACCGCTGTCGCTATCGGCAGGGAGTTGGGTCTTAATGTTAAGCATGTTATGACCGGACAGGATATCGATAATTTAAGTCCGGAAAAGTTAATTCAGGCGGTTGAAATAACCGATATTTTTGCGCGTACCAGTCCCGCGAATAAACTGCAGCTGGTCAGTGCATTACAACAAAATCGTCACGTTGTCGCGATGACCGGAGATGGCGTCAACGATGCTCCTGCTTTAAAAAAAGCCAGTATCGGCGTGGCAATGGGATTAAAAGGCACTGACGCGGCAAAAGAGGCGGCTGATTTTATTTTAACCGATGACAACTTCAGTACGATTGCCAAAGCCGTTAATGAAGGGCGTACCGTATATGACAATATTGTCAAATCGATTATCTTTATTCTGCCGACCAACCTTGCCGAAGCACTGGTTATTTTTACTGCCATTATGCTTGGCAGAATGCTGCCGATCACGCCCGCGCAGATTCTGTGGGTCAATATGATCACCGCTGTGACGCTGGCGCTTTCATTGGCATTTGAGCGTTCCGAGAACGGCATTATGAATAAACCGCCGCGGCCCTTCGGACAGGGCTTATTCACTATCTCAATCGTGTTAAGAATGCTGCTTGTTGGTGGTTTGGGGGCGTTTATCGTTTTCTCTTTATTCTATTATTACCGCACCCATGGCGCGAGTCTCGAGTTTGCACGCACGATTTCGGTTAATGCACTGGTGATGGTGGAGCTGTTTTATCTGTTTAACTGTCGTTTCCTCACCCAGTCGATCTTTACCCGTGATTTTTTCGCAGGCAGCCGGGCGGTGCTGATAGCATGTTTTGCCGTGATTGTATTGCAGTTAGCGTTCAGTTATTTTCCGCCATCACAACGACTGTTCGAGTTGGAGAGTATCGCTATTAAGGATTGGCTGATTATTATTTTCAGCAGTTTACCTGTTCTGTTTATTGTTGAGCTTGAGAAAGCGCTGCAGCGTTATCTTAAAACCAAAATAAGCGCAGTTTGAAGTTATTAAAGAGGAGCTAGCCTGAGATGTTTGCAATAGAAGATATCTTCTCAACAATCGCTTTAATATTGTTTATTGCTTCGATTTTAGGAATTCTGGCGCTTCAGCTCAAGCAACCCCTGATAGTGAGTTTTATCGTCGTCGGGATCATTCTCGGCCCATCCTCTTTAGGCTTGGTGACAGTCAATGATCAGCTTGATTTACTGGCAAAGTTAGGGATCTCGCTGCTCCTGTTTATCGTCGGTCTGAAGCTCGATTTGCACATTATCCGCACCATGGGAGCCGTTGCCCTAGCGACGGGAATAGGGCAGGTACTTTTTACCTCTCTGTTTGGCTACCTGATTGCGCTGCTGCTTAACTTTGATCAACTCGAAGCCATTTATATTGCCGTTGCTCTGACATTTTCCAGCACCATCATCATAGTGAAACTGTTATCCGATAAACGCGAGGTCGATTCGCTGCATGGGCGGATCGCTATCGGTTTTCTGATTGTGCAGGATCTGCTGGTTATCGTGGCGATGATTGTACTTAATGCCCTGAGTGGCGCCAAAGTGCCCGGAACCATCGGTCCCAATGTATTAACCATTGTATTGAACGGCTTTATTTTTGTTGCCGTTGTCGGTCTGCTGATGCGTTATCTGTTAACCCGCCTGCTCAGTATACTGGCGCAATCAAAAGAGTTGTTGCTGTTGTTCGCCATCGCCTGGGCCGTTTCATTGGGGGCATTAGGCCATTATATGGGGTTCAGTAAAGAGGTCGGTGCGTTTATTGCGGGCGTTTCGCTGGCATCTACCCCGTATCGGGATGTGATCGGAGCGCGACTGGTCGGTTTACGGGATTTTCTATTATTGTTCTTTTTTGTCGATTTGGGGGCAAGTCTGGATCTGTCTGCCGTTGCCGGGCACTTTGATGAAGCGCTGGTTTTTTCATTGTTTGTGCTTGTCGGTAACCCGCTTATTGTGATGATTATTATGGGCATTATGGGATATCGCAAACGCACCGGCTTTCTCGCCGGTCTGACTGTAGCACAAATCAGCGAGTTCTCATTGATTCTGGGCGCCTTGGGGGTATCCCTTGGTCATATCAGCGGAGATGTTCTTGGGGTGATCACGCTGGTGGGGCTGATCACCATCAGCGCATCGACCTATATGATTTTGTATTCTCAGGGGCTGTATCAGAAGCTCTTGCCTCTGCTGAGCATTTTCGAGAAAAAGCAACCGAAGCGGGAGATGCTTTCCAGTCAGCAGAGTAAAAGCGAATCTTTTGATATTGTTGTCTTCGGGTTAGGACGTTTTGGGCGAACCCTGGTTAATGTTTTTATGATCAAAGGTTATTCCGTATTAGCGGTTGATTTTGATCCTGAAGCGGTTAGGCGGGCTAACTTAACGGGCATGGTGGCACGTTACGGGGATGCGGAAGATGAGGAGTTTATCGCGTTGCTGCCTCTGCAAAATACCAAATGGGTAGT
>JBATHQ010000001.1:0-2259 GCA_049667005.1 Psychromonas sp. | reverse complement strand
ACCACAATCATAGTAGCGGACATCACCACAACCACCAAAACATAAGTGGTGAGATGTTCATGACCCGCCTTTGAGGGATCATCAATCAGATCAATCGCCAGTTGAATATAACGCGGAATTTCTACCTGAAGCCAGTTCACAATAAAAATCAAAACAACGGCCAACAGGTATGAGTTACGATTCAAGCGCAGACAAAACGCGATAAACTGTCTTTTATTCATGTGCTTCCTTATTTTGAGCAATGCTGCACTGCTCAATTCAAGCTTTTACAAAAAAGCCAAATAATAAGACAGCCAAACCATTTAAAATTTTATGTTAATAAAAAGCTTAAGCAATCACCACAAATGATCAGATATTTGTGCTAATACACTATAAAAAAGTGGGTTTATTACAGTTGATACAAATATATCATACAAAGACCAAGGCATGACTTTAAGCATCGCTCCAAACGAATTTAAAAGTGATCTATAATGACAAGCGAATATTGTACTGCCATAGGTGGGATTTCATAAAATAAAGGCGAAAAAAAACCGCAACAAGTGCGGTTTTTTTAATGTGGTCGGTGATAGAGGATTTGAACCTCTGACCCCTACCCCCCCAGGATAGTGCGCTACCAAGCTGCGCTAATCACCGTTTACAATCTTAAGGCAAAAAGCCTGTAACAATTTAATATTACAGGCCTTTAAAAGGTGGTCGGTGATAAAGGATTCGAACCTTTGACCCCCTGGTCCCAAACCAGGTGCGCTACCAAGCTGCGCTAATCACCGAGTAATTTAGGATTTAAGTTAATCAACATAAGGATTTTATCCTATCTATTAACTTTTACAAACCCAAGGAGAAACGTTAACTAACGACGCTTTCACCTGCTTATCTTCTTCGTGTATGTTTAAATGGTGCGGAATGAGAGACTTGAACTCTCACACCTTGCGATACTAGAACCTAAATCTAGCGCGTCTACCAATTCCGCCAATTCCGCAACGATTTAAAACATTTTAACACAAGTAAAGATGGGGCGAATGACGGGGATTGAACCCGCGACAACCGGAATCACAATCCGGGGCTCTACCAACTGAGCTACATCCGCCACTAAACTTTTCAAATGGTGCGCCCTACAGGACTCGAACCTGTGGCCTACGGCTTAGAAGGCCGTTGCTCTATCCAGCTGAGCTAAGGGCGCAATAGCTGGTTTATGCAAATACATTCCTAAAAATATATTTGTAAATTGGTCGGTGATAAAGGATTCGAACCTTTGACCCCCTGGTCCCAAACCAGGTGCGCTACCAAGCTGCGCTAATCACCGAATATTTTAAGTGTTAGGTTAATATCGTTTAACGGGAAACCCCTTCATTCCGACTTATCTAACACCTTAAGTTGCCAATTGATTATGCCTTGACAACGAGGCGAGATATTACTGAGTTGTATGGGGATCGTCAAATGTTATTTACAATAAAATTTTTGAATGATTATTTATTAAACGCTTTGTCTATTTTAACTGCTACATTTTATTTTTATCCACTGCTTACGTTGGAATTTTATGCTGCTGAATCTGAAAGCCTTATTTTATAAGTAAAGTTTGAGTATCGCGCCCTAATGATATTCAAACTCCATCATAATAAAACGCAGAAATTTTTATGCACCTAATATTTGCAACGGCAACGCTAACAGTTGATCTCCTGATTTAGCAAAATAGAAAATAATAGCGATTAACCCGGCAACCGTTAGTAGATACCAAGCACTTGAAAATATCTGCCCGTATCTGTCTAAAGGTAAGAGATGACTTTGGTGGCGCGTTCGCCACTCAAACACTATTTCTGAACTGCCGACTAACAACAAAAATCCAAGTAAGACTAATCCCAAGCTATAACTCACCAGCACACCTGCAGCGGCTCCTGCGATACAAGCGATAAGGCCAACCTTGCTATTCATTGAAAAACTGATGCTTTTTAAAATATGGCCGCCATCCAGGGGTAAAATAGGCAAAAGATTAAAAAGATTTAATAACGCATTAAAAGTCGCCAGCCCGGCGAAGAAAATATTGCCCGTGATCCAATACAGCAGCAGGCAAGCAATAGATAACAATAATCCGAAGGTAGGCCCCATAATTGAGATCACCACATCTTGCCAGCGGGTATTTATTTTTTCATCACTGACGGCGAGTCCGCCAACAAATGGAATCAGGTACACCCCTTTGGTCTTCATTCCAAAATATTGCATTGCTTTAATATGCCCATATTCATGAAAAACTAAACAGGCTAATAA